>BBFD01000199.1 GCA_001313065.1 Silvimonas sp. JCM 19000 | reverse complement strand
CACTGGCGTCGGTGCTGGCGTCGGTGTGGGCGTCGGAGCTGGCGTCGGTGTGGGCGTGGGTACAGGCGTGGGCACCGGCGTTGGCGGTGGCGTTGGTGTCAGATCAACTGAGCGCAGATACCAGTTGCCATTCGCCTGGGTGGGCGTGCCTTTATGCAAGGTGTATTCAAACGGCCCGGCCACCAAACGGTTGTTCAGGCCAAACGTACCTGCTGAATCCCCGTCCACCGTAATCAAGGGGATGCCGTCCCGTGTCTGCGCTCCGGTGCCCCCTTTGTTGACCACAGTCAGGCGGGTATGTCCACGTGTACTGCCGCGCACCGTCAGCTTGCCAGTGGGCGACTGGTCGCCGCCCAGTTCGGTGTAGAGATACAGCACGGCGTTATTGCTGATGTAATCCCCAAGGACTTCCAGCTCAGCGGCCCCATCGCCCTCCGCCACCTCCATCAAGCTCCTGGCCTCAAGGTTTTTTTGCGCAGCACCAGTCTGGCCCCGCCTGGCACCTCCAGCGGGCCATGCAGTTGCAGATTCGGGCTATATAGCCGCGGCCGGTTATGTGGGCACTCGCTTCGATCACCAGTTTACCGCTGCCACCAAAGCCCTCGCCCGGACGTGTTCCGGCCACAAAGGTACCGCCACCAAACGTGGTGATGCCGCTAAAACCATCGCCCGTATTCATGGTGATGCTGCTACTGCCGTCACCCTTGGCGTTGCCGCTGATTTCCAGTTGGCCACTGCCGCTCAGCGGTCTGGACCAGACGTGATGGCGCGGCACCGACATGGTGAGCCTGCCATTGATCTCCAGCGGGCCACGTCCCAGCGCTTCGGGTTGATTCAGATTGGCAGTCACGCCACGGGCCAGCGTGGTGTGCACGTCGAGGGCGGCCGCGTCGCCGCGGGCGGTAAGCGTGCCGGTGTCGACCTGCATCTTGCCGCTGCCGCTGAGCTGCCCTTGCAACACGCCGCCATGCATCAGCCGCAGTTCACCGCCGTTGCCAAAATCGAATTTGCCGTCTTGTTGCAGCAGCACCTGCGGCAGCGTTTGTGCGTGGCCATCCAGACTGAAGCGCGTGCCGGGGCGAATATCCAGCAGTGCAGTGGCGCCCAGCGCATTGTCCGCTTCCAGCCGCAAGGCGCCGCTCATCAAAGTGGTGCTGCCGGTATAGCTGTTCAGCGGGTTGGCAAAGGTCACCTCGCCAAACGGCACCAGAATGATGTTGCCGGTACCGGTCACTTGCGCGGTCAGCCGGCGATCCCGGCCGCCCTGGTTGTAAAAAATAAACGTACTGCCCTTTGGCCAGATCAATCTGCGACATGCCAAAGCCCACATACAGGCCATCCGGCTGCGTCGACACGGTGTATTGATGCGTGGTGGTGGCGGCGAGGTGGCCGCCCGGGTCGAGCACCGAAACATATTCCGGATTGCGATACGGCGCGGAGTTGGGTTTCACCAGCTTGAGCGCGCTGCCGTCGCCCAGCACCTCGCTGGCCCCCACCAGGCGTTGCGTTGCGTTGTTGTCCTGATCAAAAAAGGTGATGCCCTCAGTCGTGGTCGGCACCGTGCGCGAGCCGGGCAAATCCATGATCACATTGCCGCCACCGCGCGTATCGAGGCGGCTCAATTGCAATAACGGTTCGGGCAACTGGTTCCGGTTGATCAGATACAAAGTGCCGCCTGCCATGCTCATACCAAACACGCGCGCATTGTGATTCAAGCGCAGATCAGCCTTGCTGCCGAGCTCCAGCGTGGCCTGGGCAAGCAGGTATTCTGCAGCCTCATCCATAATGAACTCGCCCTGGGTCAGCGCCAGCGTGCCGCGAAAATGCGTAGTCATGGCGCTATTTTTTTCACCAGCTGCAGCGGCGCCCCGGCTGGGAGCGGCTCAGCTGCAAGCGCCCGGTGCCATACACCGGACGCGACCAGACGGCGGTATCGCGGTCAATTTCCAGCACGCTTTGCGGCCCATCCAGCCAGATCCGGCTATTGGGTCCCAGCCCCTGAATATCCGGCCCGGGTCGCGCCGTACCCTTGATCAGCCACACGCCGGTGAAACCGGGGTGCAAGCCCGCCAGCACCACGTTCTGCCCGCTGATGCGCACGACGCCCGCGCCGTTGATCACGTTCATCAAGGTATCGTTACTGAACAGCAAGTCCAGTGTTCCCCCCTGCTGCACCGTGATATTGCCGCTGCTGGCGGCCTTGGGATTGGGGATCTGCAAAGTGCGCCCGCGATCACGGTATTGCCGAGCCAATTGCCTGGACCTGTGAGTTGCAGCGTGCCCCGGCCGGCTTTATGCAGCTGGCCCGCGCCGCTGATTGCACCGGCATAATCCAGTGTCCCGGCCACATCAAAGGTCAGACGGGTGTCCACCACGATGGGCGATGCCATGCTTATGCCATCCACCAGCCGCAGGCCGCCGCGCTTTACCCGGGTCGGGCCGGTGTAGGTATTCGCGCCGGACAGGCTGTACTCGGTGTTCGGCAGATACATGTCGATAAGCAACTGGCCGTCACCGCTGATCACCCCGTCAAATTGCTGGTTATGCCCGTGCACGATGGACAATGTGGCGCCGTCCTTGAGCAAGACCGAGCCGCTGCCGACCATGCCCCACATCTTTTGATCGAAGCCGTTCAGATCAAACGAGGTCCCCGGCGACAACACCATACCCATGGTGTTATTGCTGGCCGCCAACATATCGGCCACGCCCGCGCGCAGGGTGCCGCCTTCGATGCGGGTATAGCCAAGATAATCGGCAGGCCGCAGCAAAAACAGCGTGCCATCGCCGCGTTTGGTCAGATCGACAAACTGTTCCGATTTGCCCGCGCCCAATCGCGCATCGATCCGCGCAACGGCCTGGCTGCCATCGATCTGGAAAATATGCGGTTGGTACGGCGCCATGACGCATCGATGCCCTGCCACAGCAGATCGACATCGGGCGCCAGATTGCCGATGGTGCCGCCATTCCAGTAAAACCGCCGCATTGCCGTCCCGGCCTGCGCCCCGGTTGCAGCTTGCCCATGCGCAGCTCGGCGTTTTTGCCAGGGTGAGCGTGCTCTGGAGCTGGCTATTGGCTTGCTGGTCGCCGAGGATCAGCGTTCCGATACGCAGCCGCGTGCCTTGTGCCGCCATCTCCGCGCCCACGGCGCCGGTCGCGCCTGGCACATTGCCGCCCAGCAGCAAGCTGTCGGCCTGCAGCTGGCCCGCACCGAACCAGGCCTGGGCGACTGCATTCGAGACCGCACTTTTGCTGAGCACGCCGATGCGGACCGCGCCTGCGGCAATATCACTTTCGCCCGCGCCCAGATCGAGCAAGGCCCGGGTGAGCTGGATATCGCTGCCGTAGCCGACACCGAGATCAAACACCGATGCCGGCCCCACCCCATCCGACCCGCGTACCTGCAAGCGGCCACCGCCTTTGCCAAAGACCAGTTCACCGTTGTTACCGGCATAGGCCCCGACCTTGAATACATCGGCGTTGATGTGGGTATTGCCACTCAGCGTGACAAAGCCAATGTTATGCGCCACCGCACCTTGCTGATCGGCCACGCCAAAGGCGGCCGCGTGATACGGGTATCCGGCCCCAGCACGAGGCTGCCGCCGGGCTGCGCTGATTGGCCATCGTCCTGGCCGATGCGGACATTGGCAATCTGCCGTTGGCCACCCACATGCACCTCGTGCAGCACGTCGTTGAATTCCAGATGCCCCAGGTCGGTCAGGTTCAGGTATTGCATATCGCGCCCGAGTTTTGCGCCAAGCAGCCAGGATGCACCGGGCAGAAAGCGCAGCGTGGTATCGGGGCCAGAGAGCGTGGCATAGCCCATATCGGGCAGGATCAGCTGGTCGATTTCCAGCGTACCTGGCGCCAGGGTCAGGGTTTCTTTGTGATGCAGTTCCAGGCTGGCGGCCAGCGCCCGCCCGCCCAGCGCCACCAGCAGCACAAAGCCCGGCCAGCGACCGCTACGGTAGAAACGCCGCCGCCGGTTGCGCCCACAGTTGGTGGAAGATTTTTTTGTTTTGCATGCATGAGAATTTCACCCTGGAGCGGCGCGCAAGCGCCTGGCGTTAACAGGATGCAACCGACATGCAGACTCTCTACAAGCTTTACGGCTAGCCGCATCCACCACGGCCGGGGCGCTGGATAGAGCCTCCGGAGGCGGTAGACTGGCTGATAACGCGCCTGAACTGGATCAGACGAATCTTAATTTTTTTTAAAAAACAGCGCGGCACGCGGCGTCCACGCAAAAAAACGCCGCAAGCGCGGTGCGCTTTGCGGCGTTTCGGAGGCTGCCCGGCGGGCGGGTGGATTATTCCGGGCCGAGTTTGAAATCGCTGAGGTTGAAATCAAACTTGTAAATATCGGCGTCTTTGCTGACACCCAGTTTATGCATGGCGGTGCGTTTTTTTGCGTGCTGATGGTTTTGATACTGCGATGCAATTTTTTCGGCGATTTCGGTAATGGTGAACCCTTCGACGATCATGCGCATGACTTCGCATTCCCGACTACTTAAAACCTTGGTAATGGTTTCATTTCCGCGCGCTTCGCTTTCGACTTTATCAAACAAGGCTTGCATGGCCGGTGAGCGATAGCGTTTGCCCACATAAGCCGCATCAATTGCCGGGATTAATACATCCAGCTTGTCCAGTTTACTGACCAGGGCAGAAACACCGGATTTTTTCGGCTGCGGTCAGACTTAATGGATTGGCAATCATGGTTAATAAAACGATTTTGGTCGCCGGATAGCGTCGGGCAATAAATCTCAGATAGCTCAGCCCATCGCCCTGGCTACTGCCCGGCATGGAATAGTCGGTGACCAGTACATCACACGATACTTTATCCAGTTCAACAAAGACCTGATCCGGGTCATTGCAGGTTGCCACAATCGAAATGTGCCGTGAGCTTGAAATAATGGCCTCGGCGCCACCAATTGCCAATGGGTGATCATCAGCCAGAATTACTCTAATCATTACTCAGGTCCTTTCTATTTCAGGCTTTCGTTTACCTGCTTGATGGCAGTGATCATTACGCCACCGGGGTAGGCTGACGCAAGCAGGATCGGCCACAGGCCAACCCGCAGTGCCCCTGGCGCGGGCATTAACCCTGGCCCGGTGGGGCTTGCGGTTTGCATTTGCGCCGTTTTCTCTCTGTATACTGCGTTGTGGAATGCGTCAATAAAAGCCTATAAGCCGGCAGACGCAAGGCATAGGCCTGTTAAAAAAACAAGGGTAATTAAAGCTTGTAGATCGCGGCGGTAACCGTTGCACGCAGCAATGGTTACCGCTGCAATCCAGGTTTTTTTTATTTGATTTTGTCGCGCATCAGGCGTTGCCTTACTGCGGAAGCCATGATGTATTCATTCATCCAGGCGATGAATTTTTGCTGTTTATCCGGTGGTAACTTGGCAAAAAATATATTTGAGTGCACCAATTTCAGGATCGTGCAGATAATCATCCTGTTCTTTCATCCCTACCCTCCTGAGCTGAATCGCCGGTATGTCCCGCAAGATTACGCTGATTTGTTTTCGGTCTTTACCGGTGCTGGCGCACGGGGATAACTCACGAATAATAAAAAAAATTAACCGTGCGCCAGCTCGTTGTATATCGAAATGTATCGTTTCCGGATCCAGGGTGCACAGTGCTGGCAATTCTTGCTGCAATCAGAAAATGCAACCATCAGAGACATCTGAAAGTATTGATTTCGATCCCCAGGAATATTCCTTTTCTGTTTGGCCAGGATAAGCCCGGGAGCACTCCTGGCCAGGGGCTATCCTGGCTTTGTGGCGCGCCCGACTTGCCCATACTGCAAGCTCGCCCGTATCCCCTGAAGGCACGGTGCGCGCATAAGAATGATTTGAGGGAGCCCGCAAATGAGATTTTCAACCTGGATGGCCGCAATCAGCTGCATGCTGATTGCCCGGGCTGGGCATGCGGCGTCGGCGCAAGCGGCTGATACAACTTTGTTTCGCGTGGCACTCACCTTGCAGGCCGATTGCAGCATTGCCTCGGGTGTACTCAATTTTGGTTCGCAAAGCAATTTCAGCAATGGCATAAACCAGACCGCGCAATTGAGCGTTACCTGCAGCAATAACGCGCCTTATAGCATCGGGCTGGATGCCGGTAATGTAAACGGCTCTACCATCAACGGCCGACTGCTCACCAGCAGCACGGGGGAGACCGTGCAATATCAGCTGTACAAGGACGCCTCACGCTCCGAGGTATGGGGCAACACCGTCGGTACCGATGCCCATACCGGCGTGGGCAATGGCGCGGCCCAGCTGGTGCCCATCTACGGCCAGATCGGCGCGCGGCAGAAGCCGGCCGAAGGCTCGTATTCCGCCACCGTCACCGCCACCGTGTCGTTTTGACGCGCACAGCCAGCCCGTATTAGCGCGCAATCGCGCATTGATTAATAAAATCCAGCTGCGGATAGTCGCGTTTTAAATACGCCGCCCCACCCGGCGCGCCGATTTTTTTTGCGCATCGGGGCCTTTGCCCCACGGTGCCATATCGCCATAGCCGGTATAAAAAAATGGCTAACCGTCTTTTGCATGGAGCTTGCTTCGACATAGCCAAAGGGCGTTTCCCACGGATTAGCGCCGAGGCTATCGACTTTTTTCGCCCAGGGTAATAAACAGATAGCTGGATCGGGTATTGGGCCCGGCACCGGCAAAGCTCAGATAGCCGCGTTTGAAGTGGCGCAATTCTGCCTGGGGCGGGTCATCGGCAAACGCCGGGTAGTTCTTCAGCCCCTGGCGCGGCAGCGCGGCGCCCATCTGGCAAATAAGCCTTCAACACAGCGAAACAACGGCAGGTGGGTAAAAAAAGCCGTCGTTGACCATCGTCAAAAAAAGCGCTGCGCCGCCAGCGGCGACCAATCCGGATTGACCTTGACGACCATATCGCCCTGCGTGGTCTGGCACACCACACGCACCGGCTCGGCGGCGCTGGCCGCAGTGGCCAGACTCAGGGCGGTTAACAAGGCGACCGGTTTGAAACACTGCAACATAAAAAACTCCGCAAGCATGATCAGCACGGCGATCACGCTAGCAGAGTCTGGTGGTGGCGGGTAGCGCGGCGCAGCGGCTTCAGGCGGCAACGTTAACGCTGCTGCCGCTGCTATCCACATCAAAGCGCGCGGCCAGATACGGATTGCTGGCTTGCGCTTGCTGCCAGGCTTCGCGGTTTTGCTGCAACGTGGCAAATGCATCGCGCGCCGCCGTCAGATCACCCGAATTCAGCGCGCTGGCCAGCGAACTGAAATTGTCGTTCAGACTGTCGCTGGCGGTGGCGGCCGCGCTGGCGTAATCCGTGTCATCGCTGGCATCGACTTCGGTGTAGCCCAGCGTGTTCAGCAGCGTGCCAAACGCCGATTGCGCGGTGGTGCTGTCTTTGTTGTTGAGCGCGGTCGACAGCGCTGACAGTGCATCGCTCACGCTGCTGTCGCTGTCGCTGCTGTCGGTATCGGCGTCGTCGGCCTGGCCTGCCGCCAGCCCTTGCTGGATCTGGGCGAACAGCGTTTGCGCAGTGCTCATGTCACCGCTGCCTATGGCGTTGGCCAGGGTGGTCAAGTCGTCTCCGAGCGGATCATCTTCGCCGTCCTGGTCGG
>BBFD01000198.1 GCA_001313065.1 Silvimonas sp. JCM 19000 | reverse complement strand
CCCGACGCGCAAGGCCGCCGCCGTGGCTGCGCCGGCTGAATTGCCGCAGGGCGATCTGCCGGTGCGCAAGACGCAGTCCAGCCTGGGTTCACATGCGTGCGGCTGGGTGTTTAGCGATCAGGTGATGTTCGATAGCGGCGCAATCGCCGATCTGTTTGAAGCCATGAATGACGCCGCCAGTCTGGGGCTGACGGGTCTGCAACGTGCTAAAGGCGTGTTCCAGACCGAGCGCGACTGGTATCGCTTTGACTGGGTCGATGGCTATCCCAGCGCCAACGTGTCGGCGTGGCGCCGCGACACGCGCGTTGAACTGATTGTCGCCGCCAGCGTAGCGCCGGACTGGCAGGCGGTGGAGCAGCGCTTGCTGGCTGCCCGCATCCGCCCTGCCGCGGTGTCCGAGGCTTAACGCAGAACCTGGCGGATTTGCGCCAGCGTGCTTTGGGCGTCGGCTTCGCGCCCGCGTTGCTGCATCGCCGTCAGATACTGCGCCAGCGCCCGTTCCAGATCGCCCAGCGTGTGCACCGTATCCATTTGCCCGATCAGATTATCCAGCGTGCCATGGTGGGTATGGTTGCTCACATTGAGAATCGCGCGGATGCGGGCGATCTGGCTGGCCGGTAGCTTGGCACTGGCGTGAATGGGCGCTACTGCCGCATGCCCTGGGGCTGCCGGCGCGGACGGAGCGGCAGTTTTGCTGGCGGGCATGCTGCCATGACGCTCGATCAGCCCATCCCATTCCAGTTCAAGCAATCGGTGCACCAGTTCTTTTTTTTCATCCATCGCCAGGGGCAGCGCATGGTTGGGCGTTTTGCCGTCGATCATGATCAGCAGTTGGCGCAGTTTGAGCGATAGCCCACTGGCGCGCGTGGTGATTTCTTCATGGCCCCGATCAGTCTTGCGGTAAATCACGTCGAGCATAGTCGATCCCTCCCGAGAACGTCGCGGGCTCACTCTCTGCGCGGAGTGATGCACTCGCATATTAGAGCTTCGTGTTTTACTGCAATTGTCCTGTAACTGAAAGCGTGTAGGGAAGGATGTGACGCTTACGAGACAGATGGGACAGCGGAAGCGACCAGTGGTCGTGCTGCCGTAAAGCTTTCAGCATTCTCGTCAGCGGGCAAGCTGGCGGTTTGCCACCGGAGTTATCAAACGGGATAGCAGAGCAGGGTGGTCTGCGCATTACGCCAACAAAAAAAAGGGCAAACCCGCAGGTTTGCCCTTGTTTACCACCACCAGTGTGGGCGGGTTACAGGCCGCCGTAGGAATGCAGGCCGCTCAGGAACATATTCACGCCGATAAAGGCAAAGGTGGTCACGACCAGACCCACCACCGCCCACCACGCCAGCACATTGCCGCGCCAGCCTTTGACCAGACGGACGTGCAACCAGGCGGCGTAGTTAAGCCATACGATCAGCGCCCAGGTTTCTTTGGGATCCCAGCTCCAGTAACCGCCCCAGGCATCGGCCGCCCAGGCAGCGCCAAGAATGGTGGCGATGGTAAAGAACAGAAAGCCCACCGTGATCGCCTTGTACATCACGTCGCCCAGCACTTCATACGACGGCAAGCGGGTGGCCAGGATGTTTTGCGACACCAGCAATTGCGCCACGCCCAGCATCGCCGCCAACGAGAATGCGCCATAGCCGATAAAGTTGGCGGGGACATGGATCTTCATCCACCACGATTGCAGCGCGGGAATCAGCGGCTGGATTTCATGCGCCTGGCGGTCCAGCGAATACCACAGAATAAAAGCAACGGCCGCCGAGATTACCAGCAGGACAAAGGCACCCATGCTGCGCGCACGGAAGCGGGCTTCGTAATACAGATACATCAGCGTGGTGATCAGACAGAACAGGATGAACACTTCATACAGATTGGAGACCGGAATATGGCCCACATCCGCGCCTATCAGATAGCTTTCATACCAACGCACCAGCAGCGCGGTAAGCGCGGCCAGCGCGGCGGTCCATGCCATGCCGGAGGCGATGCCCAGTGCGTCTCGGAGCGACGCAGCATGCCAAACCAGTAGGTGCATGTTGATAACACGTACAGCACGCACATCCACATCACCGCCGACTGGCTGGCCAGCAGATATTTAAGCAAGAAGCGTGCTGTGCCCGGCCCAGATCATTGCCATAAGCGCGGTGCCAATCAGCGCCAGCACACCGGCGGCCGGCAGAAAATAACGCATGGCAGGCCAGAACCAGCCAAACCAGATCAGCCCGGCTGTCACACCGGCAAGAATGGCTTGCTCGTAATAATCCATATGCGCGCCGTAGCGGCTAAAGGCGAAACCCGCCGCCAGCAACATCAGGACGGCGAAAACAAAATCGAGTGGCTGGCGCCGGGTCAGGCTGAGCGTGGTCATGCTCATTCTCCTTGGGGTGGCGCAGGCAACAAGGCGTTGCGATGCGCAGCAAAAGTGGTGTCCAGTTCGGCCGGGCGGCGATTGCCCGCCAACGACAGCAAGGTCTGACCATCGCCAACGCGAAGCCAGACCCGTTCTTCACGCATATAAAACATGCAGAAGATGCCGATAACCAACAGGATGGAACCGAAGAAGATCACAGGTTCGCCGGGTGAACGCGTCAACTGGAAGCCGCTGGATTTTACTTCGGTGAATGCGTCAAATTGAAGAAATACCGGACTGCCGTATTCATAGAACCCACTGCTGGCGACCAGACTGTCCATCAAAAAGTGATAGTTTTCTGCGGTCATCGGCAGCGGGGGTAGCCCGGCTTTCTGTTGTGCCAGATCCATGGCATCAACGGTAGCGTTTTGCAGAATTTTCAGATAAGTCTGAGCGACCGTGGCGCGCTTGTCCGCGGGCACCTTGGTCTCGATAAACTTGTCGATCTGATTGAAACCGCCCTGACCAAACTGGCGCAGGATGGCTTGCGTGACAGACTGGAAGTCGTCCCGGCGCGTGCTGGAAAAGCCACCGTCGGCAAAGGCCTTGTCCGCCGTGCGCCGCGCAATCTCGGGGTAATTGGCCGGGTCCAGCATCACATTGCGCAGCCGCATATAGGCGTCGGTCTTGTTCTCGCTATCCAGCGGCACGCGGATGAACTGGAACTGCGCCGTGATGTCCTTGCGCACACCGGTCAACAAATAGGTCGCGCCATCGGCATAGAAGGGCGACAGATAATTGAGGTACTCGACGGCCTGGCCGGCCTGATCGCGCAATTTGTACTGAATTGACGGACCCATATTGCGCAGGGCACGGCTGGATTTGACCGACTGCGCTGATGCCAGCGCTTGCTCAACCTTGTTCACCGCCACCGTCGACGTATCGCCCGCCGGCTTGCCCATGTTTTCGACGTTGGTAACGCGCAGATCGCCGAATTCCAGCGTATACGGTTTGCCATCCAGCGTGACGTTCTGGCTGGTCTTGGAGGTGGCGTTGAGCCTGGACGGCGCACGACCGCCCAGATCCCAGGCGGTAAATTGCAGGGCCGAGCCGCCGTCGCCAAAGCTGGACTGGTAAATGGCGATGCCATCGACCACCAGCGGCTTGTTTACCTCGACAACGCCGCTTTTGATGATTTTGCCGCTCTGGCGATCCAGCACATCAATGGTGGAGGCAAAGCGCTTGGGCATGCCGGTGCTGTAGTAATCAACCTGGAATTGCTTGAGTCGCAATGCGAACGGCAAATCCTGCACAAAATAGCCTTCGCCCTCGTTCAGGAACACCACATCGCCCACGGCGCCTTCCGGCAGGGTGACGTTGCCGCGGAAAGACAGATTGCCAATGCCGAGGCGGCTTTCCGGGGGGACTTTGCTTTGCGGGATGTCGCGGGTTTCGGCCTTTTTTTTGTTGCCGACAACTTCGCGCAGCTTGAGTGGCAAATTGCCATCCATCAAGCCGCCGATACAGATCACCACGATGGCGGCATGCGCAAACAGATAACCCAGTCGTTGCGCCGCACCCTTTTTTGGCGGCCAGCAACCAGACGCCGTTGGCTTCGTTGATGCGCCAGCGGTAGCCAGCGCGCTTCAGATAATCTTGCGCGGCTTGGCGATCGACCACCTGATCGCCCTCAACCTCGGCGTGATGCGCCATCAGGCGCAGTGAATTACGCGTGGCATGTTCCCGAAAACTGCGGATGTCTTTGATCATGCCCGGCGCGTGCCGGTAGATACAGAGCGACGTCGACAGCATCAAAAAAAGCCCAGGATCGTCATGAACCAGGCGGCGTGATACACATCGAACAGCCCGATCGGCTCAAAGATGCCGAACCAGAAATCGCCGAACTCGATGCGGTAATCGACGAACTGTTGGCCCTGCTTGAGCACCGTTCCGATGATCGAAGCTATCGCCACGACCGCCAGCAAGCTCACTGCAAAGCGCATTGAAGAAAGCAGCTCGTACAGGGCACGGCTGAATGGAACTTGGCGGCTAGGGCGGGCGATGGTCGGGCTCATAAAGCAAAAAAAGGAGCGACAAGCGCCCCTCTTGTATACATTGCGCCGGAACCAGGGCTCAGGCGCAGGGGTGGGCAGATCAGTGCAGCGACTGGATATACTCGGCGACAGCCTTGATATCCTGGTCGGACATCCGACCGGCGACGTCTTCCATCACCTGGTTGTTATTGCGTTCACCAGTGCGGAAGGTGTTCAGCTGCGCAATCACATAGGCGCTATGCTGACCGGCCACACGCGGGAACTGTGCCGGCATGCCGGAACCCGCAGGGCCGTGACAGGCCATACAGGCGGGCAGGCTCTTGGCGGCAATACCACCGCGATAGATTTTTTTTCACCGGCTGCGATCAGCGTCTTGTCGGACGCGCCACCTTCTTTCGGCTTCTGCTGGCTGAAGTACGCGGCGACATTGTGCATATCGGCGTCAGACAGTTGCGAAGCCATGCCGAACATCACTGCGTTCTTGCGCTTTTGCGTCTTGAACTCAGTGAGTTGCTTGTAGATATATTCGGGATGCTGGCCAGCCAGGCGCGGATTAGCCGCGACGACGCTGTTACCATCCGCGCCGTGGCAAGCCGCACAGACTTTGTCCACGATTTCCTTGCCCTTGGCGGGATCGCCTTTGGTGGGCCCTGCGGCAAATACGCTACCGCTCATCATCACTAATGCTGTGAACAGGGCTGCAACAGGCGCGCTGCGCATAACTAGCTCCCTTGTGTTTATTGGTATTCCCGTCGGCAGGACCGGCGGCGTGTCAAATCCTGATATTCTATATCAAGACCAAAAGCCAGACTACACACCCATGCCCTTGTTTCGCGGACTCCGCTTTCTTACCACCGTTAACGACCTGCGTATGTTGCCCCTCGAAGGTGTAGAGGTTGCATTTGCCGGGCGTTCCAATGCCGGCAAGTCCAGCGCCATCAACACCCTTGCCAACCATACGCGCCTTGCCTTTGTTTCCAAGACGCCAGGTCGCACGCAACACATCAATTACTTCGACTTTGGCAATGATCGCCGCCTGGTCGACCTGCCTGGATATGGCTATGCCGAGGTGCCCGAAGCAGTACGCCGGCACTGGCAAACCATGCTGGGACGCTATCTGGCAGAGCGCCCGAACCTGATCGGCCTGGTGCTGATCATGGATTCGCGGCGGCCTTTGCTGGAGCTGGATCGCCGCATGCTTGACTGGTTTCTGCCGACCGGCAAGCCGGTGCATATCATGCTTACAAAATCTGACAAACTCTCTAACCAGGAGAAGCAAACCGTGCTTCGCAAGGTGCAAAAAAAAGAGTTTGCTGATAATGACAAGGTGACGGTCCAGTTATTTTCCAGCCTGAAAAAAACAGGGCGCCGAAGAGACGGAAACCGTTGTAGGTCAATGGTTTGAGGCGATAGAGCTCAAGTGACAGACGGCGCAGAATAATTCCTTGAACTTTGCGCGTAGCTTTCTATCCTAAAAGCTAGGTGCGCCCCTGCACCTCCCGCTTTTCCTCCCTGAGCGGGTGCCTCGGCCTAGCGCCGGGGCGTATTACACCCCGGTCATTCTCCCCTTGGGCCGGGGTTTCTTTTGCGCGTCGTTTACGTAAAGCCGAACGCGCGGACAGAATCAGCGCACCCCCGTAAGGTATTATTCACACGCGCGCGAGCGCAGATTTTGCACTTTCGTACGCCCTGCGGCGCTTTTTTCTGCCCGGTTTTGCGCCGGTCTCGGCATCTGTTTTCCCCTTCTACGCTCAGACCGACGCCCGGGATTGCACACGCGCCTGGTCGATCTGGCGCAGGGATAGTCGCTCTGGTGTATTACAAACAGAGAGGGCGGCTGCCGTGCGATGCCCAAGCGGCCCGTGTCCATTCCACCCTCGCCACATCATCGAAGAGGTTAGCCATGAGCCTGCTGCGCGCCGTTCACGCCGATATCACCACGCTCGCGATCGATGCCATCGTCAATGCGGCCAATGAATCGCTGCTCGGGGGCGGTGGTGTAGATGGGGCGATCCACCGAGCGGCCGGGCCACGTTTGCTTGACGCCTGCCGCAAACTGGGACGCTGCCCCACCGGGGAGGCGCGCATCACGCCGGGCTTCGATCTACCTGCCCGATTTGTGATCCACACCGTCGGCCCGGTCTGGCATGGCGGGCAGGCCAACGAGGCGGCACTGCTGGCGGCGTGCTATCGCAATAGCCTGCAACTGGCTGCCGAGCATGGCATCAAGCGCATTGCCTTTCCGGCGATCAGCACCGGTGTGTATGGCTATCCGCTGGATGAGGCCACGCGCATTGCCATTAATACCGTGCGCGAAGTCACCGAAGACGCGGCCATGCCGCAAGAGGTGATTTTCTGCTGCTACTCAGCGCACGACTTTGCCTTGTACGAAGGCGAAATGCTCGCACCCCCGGGCCTTGGCACCTGAGCGTGCAACCGGCTTGCCGCCTGCCAGGCCGCGGCATACAGTGGCGGCCTTGTCGATGTAGAGCCTGCCCATGACCCGCCAGACGCTGACGCTAGACCCGTCCATGATCGAATACTTTGCGCAGATCGCTTGGCGCGAAGCCCCCGCGCTGGCCGCCTTGCGCAGCGAAACCGCCACGCACCGGCTAGCTAAAATGCAACTGGCGCCCGAGCAAGGCGCGTTGCTGGATTTGCTGCTGAAGTTGATCGGCGCGCGCCGTTATATCGAAGCAGGCACATTCACCGGCTATAGCGCACTGACGGCGGCACTGGCGATGGGCGAAGGCAGCGAGGTCATCGCCTGCGACGTCAGCCGCGAATTTACCGCGCTGGCTGAGCAGCACTGGCAGCAGGCCGGGGTGGCCGCGCGCATCAAGCTGGTGCTGCAGCCCGCCTTGTATACCTGGATGAGTTATTGGCGCAGGGGCAAGCGGGGACGTTTGATTGCGTACTGATCGACGCCGACAAGCCCGGTTATCCCGATTATTACGAGCGCGCTTTGCAATTGCTGCGGGTGGGCGGATTGATTGTGCTGGATAACATGTTTCTGGGCGGCCGCGTCGCCAGGCCGGCGGCAGATGAGCCACCTGGCGTGGCCATCATTCGCCAGCTTAATCAGCAACTACATGCCGATGCGCGCATTGATCTGTGCGTGCTGCCGATAGGCGACGGCATGACGCTGGCCAGAAAACGCTAGATACGCATCCCGCCAGCGCCGCTGCAGATCAAGCCAACGCTCACAGCCAGGGCGGCGGATCGTTCGGATCAATAGGGGGGCGGTGGCAAGCGTTCGGCCAGCACAGCCGG
>BBFD01000197.1 GCA_001313065.1 Silvimonas sp. JCM 19000 | reverse complement strand
TTGCCGCAGCCGCACGCGTTGAGCTGGCGCAATGAACAACTCTGGCATGGCGAAGCCTTGCAATGTGAAGCCCGGCCCGAGCGCATCGAAACCGGCTGGTGGGATGGTGAAAGCGTGGCGCGCGATTATTACGTGGCGCGCGGGGTATCGGGCCGGCATTACTGGGTGTTCCAGGATCGCGCCTCCCAGACGTGGTGGCTACATGGATTATTCGCATGATGGATGCCACCGGCTTACAACTTGAGGCGCCTGACTACGCCGAACTGCATTGCCTGAGCAGTTTTTTTCTTTTCAGCGTGGCGCATCGCATGCCGAAGAACTGGTGCGACGCGCGCAGGAGTTGGGCTATCACGCGCTGGCGGTGACTGATGAATGTTCGCTGGCGGGCATTGTGCGGGCGCACGTGGCGGCCAAGGCGGCGCATTTTAAATTGATCGTGGGGGCGGAGTTTGCCCTGGTCGATGGCCTGCGCTTGCTGTTGCTGGCGCCAGAACGTAATGCCTATGGCGATTTGTGCGAGCTGATCAGTCGCGGCCGGCGCAATGCGAGAAAGGTGAGTACCGCCTGACGCGTGATGACGTGGCCGAATTTGCCAGCCATTTACTGGCGATCTGGTTGCCGCCGCCGCAACCCGAATTGCACGATGCCGACTGGCTGCGCGCGCAATTTGCTGATCGGGCCTGGCTGGCGGTGGAGTTGCTGCATGGCGCGGGCGATGCCCAGCGCCTGGCGCAATTGCAATGGCTGGCGCAAGTCAGCGGCTTGCCCGCGCTGGCAGCGGGCGACGTACATATGCACGCGCGCTCCCGGCGGGCATTACAAGATGTGATGACCAGCATCCGCCTGAACAAACCGGTGGCCGAGTGTGGGCTGGAGTTGCATGGCAATGGTGAGCGCCATTTACGCAGCCGTCCGCGCCTCGCCAGCCTGTATCCGCCTGAAATGCTGGCCGAAACCGTGCGCGTGGCGGAGCGCTGCACGCTGGATCTGGACACGCTGCGCTATGAATATCCGGCCGAACTGGTGCCTGAGGGTAAAAACGCCGGGGGAGTGGCTGCGCGAACTGGTCAACCGCGGCTCAAGACTTATTACCGCGACGGCATTCCCCTCAAGGTGCGCGAGCAGGTTGAGCACGAACTCACCCTGATTATCGATCTGGCGTACGAGCCGTATTTTCTGACGGTATGGGATGTGGTGACGTTTGCGCGCAGCCAGAACATTCTGTGTCAGGGGCGGGGGTCGGCCGCCAATTCGGCTGTGTGTTTTGCTTTGGGGATTACCTCGGTGGATCCGGCGCGCTCCGAATTGTTGTTTGAGCGGTTTATCTCGCGCGAACGCGGAGAGCCGCCGGATATTGACGTTGATTTCGAGCATGACCGGCGCGAAATCGTTATCCAGTATCTCTATCAAAAAAAATACACGCGCGACCGCGCCGCGCTGGCCGCCACCGTGATTACCTATCGGCCCAAGTCGGCGGTGCGTGATGTCGGCCGTGCTTTGGGTCTGGCCGAGGATCAACTGGACCGGCTCTCGCGCACCTTGTCTTGGTGGGACAAGCGCGCCGAATTGCCACTGCGCCTGGTCGAAGCCGGGCTGGACCCGGATGGCCGCACCGTTAAATTGCTGCTGTCGCTGGTCGAGCAATTGCTGGGCTTTCCCCGCCATCTGTCACAGCATGTCGGCGGCTTTGTAATCTCGCGCGGGCCGCTGTGCCGACTGGTGCCGATCGAAAACGCCGCCATGGTCGACCGCACCATTATCCAGTGGGACAAAGACGATCTGGATGCGATGAAACTGCTCAAGGTTGATGTGCTGGCGTTGGGCATGCTGTCGGCCATCCGCCGCACCTTTGATCTGGTGCATGGCTGGCGCGGCAAGATGTGGACGCTGGCCAGCCTGCCCAAAGAAGATCCGCGCGTGTACGACATGATCTGCCAGGCCGATACCATCGGCGTGTTCCAGATTGAATCGCGCGCGCAGATGTCGATGCTGCCGCGCATGAAGCCGCGCACTTTTTTATGATCTGGTGATCGAGGTGGCTATCGTGCGGCCGGGGCCCATCCAGGGCGGCATGGTGCACCCCTATCTAAAGCGGCGGCAGGGCCAGGAACCGCTGGAAGAACACACGCCGGCGGTCGACCAGGTTTTGCGCCGCACCTTGGGGATTCCGATTTTCCAGGAACAGGTCATGAAGCTGGCCGAGGTCGCCGCCGGGTTCAGCCCCGGGGAGGCCGATGATCTGCGTCGCGCCATGGCCGCGTGGAAGCGCTCGGGCAAGCTGGCCCTGTACAAACAGAAGCTGTTCGACGGCATGCTGGAGCGCGGTTATACCGAGGAATTTGCCAATCGCATCTATAAGCAGATCGAAGGCTTCTCGGAATACGGCTTTCCTGAGTCGCACGCCGCCAGCTTTGCCTCGCTGGTGTACGTGTCGGCCTGGCTCAAGTGTTTTGAACCGGCCGCGTTTTTTTTGTGCGGCATGCTCAACTCGCTGCCTATGGGCTTTTACAGCGCCTCGCAACTGATCCAGGACGCACGCCGCCATGGCATTGAAGTGCGGCCAGCCGATGTGCAACACAGTCACTGGGACAGCACGCTCGAAATTGCGCGCGATGGCACGGTGGAGCAGCCTGCGGTGCGGCTGGGATTGCGCCAGCTGGATGGCGTCAGCGCCTTACCGGTGCACGAACTGGTGAACGCGCGGCCGCGAAATGGCTTTGAATCGGTGGCGCATCTGCAGCGCCTGGTGCGGCTGGACCAACGCATGTTGCGCGCGTTGACCGAAGGCGGCGCGATGGAATCGCTGGCGGGCACGCGGCGACAAGTGTGGTGGCATGTCAGCGGGCTGGATGCCACCCAGGATCTGGGCTATCAGGAAGGCGAAGCGCACACGCCGGCGCTACCCGCATCGACCCTGGGCGAGGAAGTGGTGGCCGATTATCAAAGCCAGCATCTGTCTTTACGCGCGCATCCGCTGGCCTTGTTGCGGCAGCGCTTACGCAAAGACCGCTTGATGTCGGCGGCCGAAATCAACGCGCTGGAAAACGGCCGCCCGGCGCGCCCGGCGGGCATAGTCACCGTGCGGCAACGGCCCGGTACCGCCAAAGGCGTGGTGTTTGTGACGCTGGAAGATGAAACCGGCAACGTCAACGTCATCATCTGCCCAAGCTGGGCGAATTACAGCGCAAGGTGATGCTGACGGCCCGGCTGCTGGCGGTGTATGGCGTGGTGCAATATGCCGAAGGGGTCCGGCATGTGGTGGCGCATCGGCTGGAAGACCGCAGTGATTTGCTGGGCGAGCTCAGTACCCGCAGCCGCGATTTTCACTAAGCCGGCGCGCGCGGCGTAAGTACACGCAAATATCCGCGGTGCTATACCACCTCTCGATTACAGCAATGTGCGAGTTGATCCGAAAGCCTTACAATACGCGGCAATCCCCCCAGACATTATCCGGAGCCGCCTTCATGCAACTTACCGTCGTTGACCATCCGCTGGTCCAGCACAAACTGGCGCTGTTGCGCGAAGAAGACGTCAGCACCAACAAATTCCGCCTGCTGACGGAAGAACTCGCCCGCCTGCTGGCGTATGAGGCCACGCGCGATCTGCAGCTGGAACATCGCACCATTCAGGCTGGTGTGGCGAAGTCAAAGTACAAAAAAATCAAAGGCAAAAAAAAGCTGACCGTGGTGCCGATACTGCGCGCCGGTCTGGGCATGCTCAATGGCGTGCTTGATCTGGTGCCGTCGGCCAAGATCAGCGTTGTGGGCCTGGCGCGCAATGAAGAGACGCTGCAACCCGAGCCCTATTTCGAGAAATTTGTTGGCAGCCTGGATGACCGCCTCGCCTTGATCATCGACCCGATGTTGGCCACCGGGGGTTCGATGGTGGCCACCATCGACATGCTCAAACGCAACGGCTGCAAGCAGATCAAGGCCATCGTTATGGTCGCCGCGCCCGAAGGCGTCAAGCTGGTGAATGCGGCGCACCCCGATGTGCAGATCTACACCGCAGCGCTCGATAGCCACCTGAATGAACAGGGTTACATCATTCCGGGGCTGGGCGATGCCGGTGACAAGATTTTCGGGACGGTCGCCAAGCGCTGACCCTGATGATTTTCACCACGCCGGGCACCGTCCCGGCGTTGTTTTATCTGCTGAACTGCTTCATCCCTAAACCCCTGAACCTATCAACAATAAAAGGCGACGTGATGTTCTCTGGCCTCAAACAATTTATTTCGGGCGCGCAGATTCTGTTTGTCGCGTTCGGCGCACTGGTGCTGGTGCCGCTGCTCACCGGGCTCAACCCAGCCATGGCGCTACTGGGCGCGGGCGTGGGTACGCTGATGTTCCAGTTGTGTACTGACCGCAAAGTGCCGCTGTTCCTCGGTTCCTCTTTTGCTTTTATCGGGCCCATCATTTTCTCGATGCATACCTGGGGCCAGGCCGCCACGCAGTTCGGCCTGTTCTGTGCCGGTGTCATGTACTTTGTGGTGGCCGGGCTGATCCGCATGAAAGGCATGGGCATCATCAACCGCCTGTTGCCGCCGGTGGTGATCGGGCCGGTGATCATGGTGATTGGCTTGTCGGTTGCGGTGACCGCTTCGGGCATGGCCATGGGGCAGGGCGGCGGCAAACAACTGGTGGCCTACTGGCCGTCGTTGATGCTGGCCACGGTGTCGCTGGCCACCACCATCATCGTCTCGGTGTTTGCCGGTGGTTTGCTGCGGCTGGTGCTATCCTGTCCGGCGTTATCGTCGGCTATATCGTGGCGTCGTTCATGGGCATGGTCGACTTTGCCCGCATCGCCGCTGCACCGTGGTTTGCGCTGCCGACGCTGGTTTCGCCGGTGGTGAACTGGAATGCCGCGCTGTTCATGTTGCCGGTGGCAATTGCGCCCGCCATCGAACACGTCGGCGCAGTGATGGCCATCGGCAAGGTAACCGGCAAAGACTATACCCAGCGCCCCGGCCTGCACCGCACGCTCACCGGCGACGGCCTGGGTGTGTGTTTTGCCGGTCTGATTGGCGGGCCACCCATTACCACCTATGCCGAAGTGACCGGCGCGCTGATGATTACGCGCAACTTCAACCCGGTGACCATGACCTGGGCGGCCTGCCTGGCGGTGATGCTGGCCTTTTTTTCGGCAAGTTCAATGCCATCCTGCAATCCATTCCGATGCCGGTGATGGGCGGTGTGATGGTGTTGTTGTTTGGCACCATTGCCAGTCTGGGGGTCAAGACCATGATCGACGGCAAGGTTGATCTGATGGCGCCGCGCAATCTGGTAATTGCTTCGGTGATTCTGACCTGCGGCATAGGCGGTTTTACCGTCAAGCTGGGCGACCACGAACTGGCTGGCGTCGGCCTGGTCAGCATTGTGGCCATCGTGCTCAATCTGCTGCTGCCGCGTGAACGGCGCGAGGTGACGGACGAAGCAGCCGAAACCCCGCCGTTGTAAGCCTTGGCATGGCGTGGCCGCTGCCCGGGCGGCCACGCAAGTTCCACACTTCTTGCACATTTCTTCCTTATTGCTTCCTCACAATCGGCACCGCTATCGCTGGTCGATGCATTCTTTGTGAGGTCGTCATGTCGTTGTTCCGAGTTTATTGCCCGCTGTTGACGGCCCTGACCGCATTGACGCTGGGCGGCTGTGCCAACCCGCAACAGTCGATGATTACCGTGCCGACGCATGCGCGCGCGCCCGTGCAACAACCGGCGTATGAGAACCAGGGCTCGATCTTCCAGACCGCCACGGCGCAGATGCTGTTTGAAGAGTCTGTGGCGTCACACGTGGGCGATACCCTGACCATCACCATTGCCGAGACCCTGACCGGCAGCAACAAATCCAATACCTCCGCCAGCAAAAGCGGCACGGTCGGCTTTAAGGGTCCGGGCTCCACCGGCAATATGGGCGGCCTGATCAAGACCCTGTTCGACCTGAACGTCACCTCCACCGGCAACGACAGCTTTACCGGCAAAGGCAGCACCGACAACGCCAACAGCATGACCGGCACGCTCACCGTGACCGTGATCGATGTGCTGGCCAATGGCAATCTTGAAGTCGCCGGGGACAAGCGCATTTCGCTCAATGGCGACGTCAATACGCTGCGCTTTTCCGGCATTGTCAAAAAGCGCGATATCCAGACCGGTAACACCATCCCGTCCAACAAGGTGGCCGACGTGCGCCTGGAACAACTGGGCCACGGCGTCGTGGCCGATGCCAATACGGTGGGCTGGTTGCAACAAACCTTTATGAGCGTGCTCGGCTTTGACTGACCGGCTTATGCGCGCGGCGCGCTGCTTGCCCGCACTGGCTTTGCTGCTGGCGCTGAACGGCTGTGTGGTGGTGCCGGTCGACGGCATTATCTCGGCCACGGCCGACGGCATTGCCACCATTACTGCGGCCGCTGCCAATGCCAATCAGAACTCGAACAGCTTTCAGTATGTGCGGCCGTATCTGTCGCTGAAGGAAGTGTGTATCGAGTGGAATGAAAAAAAAGTGACGGTGCCCGATTTTGTGCCGTCGCTGCAGGTGGGCCTTAAGCATTACGGTATCGAAAGCCGCGTGTATTCGCCCGGCACCGAGCCGCCCGGCTGCGCCACCTTGTATTACAGCGCGTCGCGTAAATGGGAAAAGAAATGGGGCCAGGACGAAGACGTGTCCTATCTGGGCGAAGCCGCTTTGTCTTTGCGTCGCAATGGCCAGTTATTGGGTAGCGCCAGTTATGAGGCTTCCAATTACGGTTTTGATAAATGGAAAAAAACACCGGCGCCAAGCTCGGCCCGGTGATCGATTCGATGCTGGCCGGCAACTGACCGCGCCCGCCGAAACCCGCGTATCCACCGCCGATCCACTACTCAGGAGTATCACCATGGCTGTCAGCCACTGTCTTCTACCACTGTTGCCGCGCCGACCAAGCCGGTGAACACCGCGCGTGTCAACAGCCCGGCTCCGCGCCCGCGCCTGCACCGGCAGCAAGCACCACCACGACCCCGCCGGGTCGCGTCGATACCCACGCTTGAACGGTTCAGGCGCGGGTGACCAGCGGGCTGCGGGCTGCTGATTTATTTGCGCTCCGCCCGTAGCAAGCCAAACTGCACCAGGTCTTGATACTGGCCATTCCAGTAACCGGCCTGGCGCAGCAATCCCTCGCGCACAAAGCCCAGCTTTTCTACCAGCCGGATCGACGCCGCATTGGCGGGATGGATCTGCGCTTCCACCCGATTGAGTTCCATGCGTGCCCAGCCCCAGCCCAGGGCGGCCCGCAGCGCTTCGGCCATATAGCCGTTGCCCCATGCGTCGCGCGCCAGTTCGTAGCCCGTCACGGCGCTATGCCAACTGCGATTCCAGCGACCCAGCCCGCACGTCCCCAGTAACAACCCATCACTGCGCCGCTCGATTGCCCAGCGCACGCCTGGCACCGGCTCGCACCAACGCGCGTTAAAAGTATCGATCAGCGTAATCGCTTCTTCCGGCTGCCGTAGCGCATCCGAGCCAAACCAGCGCATGACTTGCGGATCGCTATGGATGGCATACAGACGCGGGGCGTCGGCGTGGGTGAGGGGACGCAGCAGCAGGCGGCTGGCGTGCACCAGCGGAAACGGGTCGGTCATCAGGCTGAATGTGGGCGATGCAGTGGCGGCCAGTATGCCATGCACCTCAGCCGGAGCCGGGCTTGTCTCACGGGGGATTCGTGCTTTGTCTGACTTTGGTGACATCGGCAAACGCGCATGATACGTGCACCAG
>BBFD01000196.1 GCA_001313065.1 Silvimonas sp. JCM 19000 | reverse complement strand
ATCGGCCTGCGCTGCCGCAAGCTGGAGCGCGGTTTCATAGGCATTGCGCAGACGCTGAAACCGCTGCGGATCATCTTCTGCACGATGGATTTTGGCCAAGCGGGCGTAGGCGCGTTTGATTGCGCGCACGTCGCGGTCGGTTCAAGTTCCAGTTCGGCCCAGGCTGCGGGTGGTGAGGACAGGCTCATAGCAACACTTCGCCTTCGACGTCGGTGAGTAGACGATGCAAAGCCTGGCGGCCCTCGGCAATCTGTGCGGCATCCTGGGTTTCCAGCACGGTGCGAAAGCGCGCCAGTGCCTCGCCGATCACCATACGCTCGTGCCCCAGCATTTCCTGGTACAGCCGCGCCGCGCGGTTCAGCAAAAAAGGCGTTTTCGGTCTGATCGCGCGGATGGATCTTGAGCGCCGCCAGCTTATCCAGTTGCGCCTGTATCTCTGCCGGCGACAAGGCGCCGGGGGTTTTTTCAATCAGCAGGCGTTTTTTTCTCGCCGCTTTCCGGCACCACGCATTCGGCTTCGAGCAGCCCGTCAATGCTGTAGGTAAAGCGGACTTCAAGATCCACCGCACCTGCCGGGCGCGGCGGCACCGTGATTTCCAGTTCGCCCAGAAACACATTGTCTTTGACCTCATGCGATTCGCCTTGGTAGATCCGCAGCAGCACGCTCCTCTGGTTATCGCTCACCGTATAGACGGTCTCGCTGCGGCTGACGGGCACCACGCTATTGCGTTCGATGATGGGCAAGAACACACCCGCCTGACGCTGGCCTGGACCATATTGCCGCGTGGTTGCGATGCCCAGGGTATAGGGGCAGACATCGGTCATGACCACTTCGCGCAGTGCCGCATCGCGCGACTTGAGTCCGGCTTGCACTGCCGCACCCATCGCGACGATCTCATCGGGGTTGAGATGCACGGCAGGCAGGCGGCCAAACAGGCGTGCCACCATGCGCCGCACCAGCGGCATGCGTGAGGCGCCACCCGCCAGCACGATTTCGTCGAGGTCGGCCAGCTTGAGCCGACTGTCCCGCAAGGCACGCTCCAGCGGCTTGCGCAGACGCAGCAGCAAGGTTCCACGCGCCGGGCGTACTCCGCTTCCGTCACGTTCCAGCGATAACTCTGGTCCTGCCACACCAGGCTGAATTCAACGCTGGGCTGCTCGCTCAGCGTGCGCTTAACGCGTTCGGCTTCCTTGCGCAGCAGCTGGCGCAAGCGGCCGGATTGCGGATCGACGGGGTCCAGCGACGGCTCCAGCGTGGGATGTTGTTGCAAAAAGCCTTCGATTAACGCAGTGGCAAAATCTTCGCCGCCAAGGAAATTGTCGCCAGCACTGGCGCGCACTTCCATGACGCCGTCAAACAATTCGAGGATGGAAACGTCAAAGGTGCCGCCACCAAGGTCGAACACCAGAAAGGTCGATTCTGCGTCGCGCTGATGCAGGCCATAGGCCAGCGCAGCGGCAGTCGGCTCGTTCAACAACCCGGCCACCTGCAGCCCGGCCAGCTCACCGGCCTGGCGCGTGGCTTTGCGTTGCGCGTCGCTGAAATAGGCGGGAACGGTAATGACGGCCTCGGTCACCGGCTCTCCCAGAAAACGCTCGGCGTCGGCTTTCAGGGACTGCAGCACCAATGCCGACAATTCTTCAGGCCGGAAGCGCTGGCTGCCCAGCGTGGTGTGTTGTGCGCTGCCCATATAACGTTTGAACACGGCGGCGGTGTGCTGGGGATGGGTAATCAGTCTTTCACGCGCGGGCAGGCCAACCAGCACCCGGTTTTCGTCGTCTAGCCCCACCACGGAAGGGGTGAGGGTCAGGCCCAGCGCGTTGGGAATCAGCTGGGCTGCGCCATCACGCCAGACGGCGCACAAGCTGTTGGTGGTGCCAAGGTCGATACCGATGATCATATGTCGCAGCTTTAAAGAGGGCAAAAGCGCGCCGTAAGCCGGGCGCGCCGCGTATTTCAGCACGCGCCACTGCCACTCTCAATGGATGTATCCGCTGATGGGTATCGATACAACAGGCGGGTAATCAGTCGAACGAAACACTGCCTATGCCATGCGTCGTTACATCGCGTTTGACCGGCTTGCCACCGATATCAACCGAGCCCACGCCATTGACCGTTACGCTGACACTTTGGTTGGCATAAGCCCGGACCGAACCGGTGCCAGCGATATCGATCGCAGCGTCTTTGGCTTTCAGTTGCTTCAGATCGATGTCACCCGCGCCTTTGACGCTGGCGCTGATGTGATGCACCTGGCCACTGGCATGAATGCTGCCCGCACCTGCGATGCGCGTATTGAAGGCCGCGCCGGTCAGGCCGGTGGCTTTGAAATCACCGGCGCATCGATGGACACGCCGCTCAGCGCTGGCCCGGTGGCGACGATGTGGATGGCGTGACGCACATCGCTGCCAGATTTGAGATCGATGGTCAGTTCACCATTGCTGACCGTGGTGGTGAGCTGGGCAAGGACCTCGGGCGCGGCGGTGACTTGCAAGCTGGCGCTGGGGCCGACGGTGTAACTCATCTCCACCGGTGCTTGATGCGGATTTCGCTATAGCGCGTCAGCTGGCGCGACTCGGTCTGGTCGGCGGCATAAGTGGTGGTCAGGCTGGACAGCAAAACAACGGCGAGTAGGGAACGGCTGAGCAACATGTTCAACATCCTGTGGCTACAAAAAAAGGTCAAACGCAAGCTGCGCTGCGCTTATTGCGCTTCAACGTGCTTCTTGAAATTGTCGAGGATGGCCTGCCAGCCCTGCTGTTGCTGCTCGACCGGGTATTCGGTTTCGGCTTCAAACGTGACGCGTACCGTCACGCCCGCCGGCGTCTCGGCAAACACCACTTGCGCCGTACGCTCGCCAAACGCGTATTCGATCAACTGGTTTGGCACGATCCTGGTATAGGTGCCGGCAAAGTCAAAACCCATGCTGCCGTCCTTGGCTTCCATGCGCGAAGAAAACGCGCCGCCTTCGCGCAGATCGACGCTGGCGGTGGTGGTATGCCAGTCGTCCGAGGCGGCGTTCCATTGCACGATGTCTGCCGGAGTCAGATAAGCGCGCCACACCTGAGCGACGGGCGCGGCGACGGTGGTTGCTACGGTGATCTGCATGGCGGTGTTTTCCTTGAGTGACGACTGTACCCGGCATGGGGCGGCAGCGCCGCGCGGTCTGGACTACGCGGCCGGGTGGCTTAGTTTAGGCAAGAAAATGCCCACGCGCAGCAGTCTGTTTATGTGGCGTGGCCTGACCGGGTTATCGTTCGTTGGTATTAGTGCGCTTATAGTCACAGACAATTCTGCGAGAACAAGCACCGGCCTATGATGGCACTTTGTTTGACCCCAGCAAGGAAAACGCAATGCAAGCGATTGAGTGTGAAATCACGCCTTTATCCGCGGCCGAAGTCGAGCGCTTACAGGCGGTCGCGGTGCGTATTGATCTGGATTTCAGCCATGCGCTGCAGTGGCTCGCTACGCTGCCCGAGTGGGAGCGGCAAGCGGATCTGGCTGATCTGGAAACGGTGGCTGACGCATGCGAGCGTGGTGAGCTCGTCTTGCGCCCGCGACTGCGGCGCGACCAGCGCAAGCCGAAACGGATGCCGTTGCCGCAACACGAGCGGGGATAACCTCTGCGGCGGCCGCCCTTGACCCGGCCGAGGCCGACTATTACGCCCGAGCCAGCGCCTTGTGTGAGCGCGGCGATCTGGTTTTTTTGCGGATTTTGTCGACTATGCCGCCCGGCTATGCGATGAAGCGCGGGCGGAAGCGATGGAAGAGCTGGAATTGATCGTCAACGATTTGCAGCCCGGTGAGGCGGCTTATTCAGCGGATGAGGCCGTCGTCATCACGCGCCTGCTGGTGCGCAAACGGGTTGACGCCCTCAAAGCATGGCAACAATCAGGCTTGCCTGCTCCATCCGGAACAAGACTATGAGTACGGCGGCGGTGACTTTCTCAGAGGCCGCCGTGCGCGAGGTAGCGGAGCTGGCGGCAAACCATGCGGAATGCATCGTGTATCAGGTGGATCGCGCTGTTGATGTCGAACTCATTACCGACCGATTCATCTGCCATTGCTATATCGAACCCGGATTACAGCTGCGGCCACCGCGCCACACCAGCTTCGGCTCGCCGATCCGTGGCTTTCGGCGCAGGGCTCGGGTTATGCGGCGCGCTTCCAGTTCTTTCATATGCAGCGCGCGTATCGGTGGACGACCTGCCGCTACAGCGGCATTGCCCAAGTCAGCTTTAGTGAGCAACGCCTTGCTGGTGTCCGCGTAATTGCGGTCAAACACCAACGTAATGTGCAGAAATAAAATACGGGTGGCTCAGCGGCAATGGTGGGCCGCCCGCACGCATAAACTTCATGCAAAAGTTTGATTGGTAAGCCAACTCGCAGCCACATAGCCTTCAGGCCACAACACCCAACGACTCTTGCCTGGAGCGCTCAAAATGAATACCCCCGTTACCCCGCAACTGGCTCCGCAAGCCAGCACCAACACGGCCAGCCTGCAACAACTGCTGCCGAATTGCACGCCCAGCGCGTCGCCACGTGGGCGCCGGAAGATCTGGCCGTCAACGTTAACCAGCGCGCCACGCTGGTGGCCGAGCACAACCGCGCCGCCACCGCGCAGATTGGCGATGTATTGCCCGACTTTAGTGTGCAAGAAGTGAATGGCGATCCGGTAACGCTGGATGAGCTCACCGCTGCTGGCCCGGCTGTGCTGGTGTTCTTCCGCTTTGCCGGTTGTCCGGCCTGCAATATCGCGCTGCCGTATTACCAACGCGCCTTGCAGCCGGCGCTGCAGCAACTGGGCATTCCGCTGCTGGCGCTGAGCCCGCAACGCAGTGACCGCCTGGTCGAGATCAAACAACGGCATCAGTTTGATTTTCGCGTGGCCACCGACCGCGACAACGCACTGGCGCGTCAGCTCGGCATTCTTTATGAATTCGACCAGGCATCGCGTGATGCGGCCACTGCCAAGGGCAATCCGATTGGCGATGTAACCGGCACCGGCACGTGGGAACTGCCCAAGCCCACGGTGCTGGTGGTCGATCAGCACAAGACCATCCGCTATATCGATGTCGCGCCCGACTGGTTGTTGCGCACCGAAGCCGAGCCGATTATCCAGGCTGCGGCAGCGGCGCGTTAAACCGCGAGCGAGAAGGCGGTCCGGGCATGGATGGCCGGGCCGAAACCGGCGGCGATGGCGGCGCCAAACTGGTTAACCGGCGGCAGCAAATTGCCCAGGCCCGCCAGACGCACCAGCCACAAATTAACGTCGAGTTTGAAGTCGGTTAATTGCAGCGCCACCAGCTGTTCGTGGTGGCGGCTGGCGGCCAGCAAGGAGCGCGGGGCCAGGCCGATGCCGATGCCTTGCGCTACCAGCCCCAACTGTAGCTCCGTGCCAAAGGTATCCAGATTGACTTGCATATCCAGACCCTGGCTGGCCAGCGCGCGTTGCAAGCGGCTTCTAAATCCGCAGCCTTCCGGGTTCAGAATCCAGCCGCGTTTATGCAGATCACGCAGGCTGTAGCGGGTTTCGGCATCAAAGTCGCTGCGACGGCCGACGGGCACCATTTCCAGCGCCAACAAATTATCGACGGCCAGATGTTCTGGAAAAGCATACGTGTTCGGCATCAGCACGGTGGCGGCATCCAGTTCCCCGGCCGCCACGGCGGCGATCAATTTGCTGCTCCAGTTGGTGGACAAGCGCGCCTGCACATCGGGAAAGCGCTCCGACAATTGTTTAAGCGCATCCACCAGCACGTAATCGCCGATCACCTGAGTGATGCCCAGGCGTAAATCACCGGCCGGCGCGGCATCGCTGGCGGCCAGTTTCTTTAGCGCCTCCAGTTCGCGCAACACGGCGCGGCATTGTTCAAAGACGCGCCGGCCCATCGGCGTGGGGCGTGGCGGTTTGGTGTTGCGATCCAGCAAATCTACGCCCAGCGCCTGTTCCAGGTTCTGGATGCGCCGCGTTATGGCGGGTTGGGTGATATGTAAAACGTCAGCCGCGTGGCTGACCGATTGACGCTGCACGACGGCAACAAACGCTTTGATGTCTTCGGTTTTCATGTCTCTCACGCATGAAAATCATGCGAACAATGCATTGGATTAATCATCCTGACATGGATAAAGTGGTCTGTAAATAACCCAATCGAACAAAGATTTTGACTGTAATGCATTTTAATTATAACAATGCAGGCAGCAAAACCCGGCTTCGAACCCTTGGTGTTTACGGAGAACGCGATGTCTTTGTCTTTGCCTCAAACCGGTCTGCCCAGCAGCAGCGCCGCGCCGCGCTGGCGTATCAAGGCGCGGCATTTCAGCGGCTTGTCACGCTTTGCCAGCCGCTGGTGCTGCTGGTGATCTGGGAAGTGGCCAGCCGCACCGGCCTGTTGCCCGCGCACATCATTGCTGCGCCCACCTCCATCGTGTCCACCTTCGCCGATATGGTCGCCTCGGGCGAACTGCCGCGGCATCTGTGGGTATCGCTGGCGCGCGTGGCCAAAGGCCTGGCGCTGTCGATCACGCTGGGCACCGTGCTGGCGCTGATGGCCGGGCTGTCGCGCAAAGGCGAACTGATTGTGGATGCGCCCTTGCAGATGCTGCGCACGCTGCCGTTTCTGGCGCTGGTGCCGCTGTTCATCCTGTGGTTTGGCATTGGCGAAGCACCCAAGCTGGCGCTGATTACCTTCGGCACGATTTTTCCGGTCTACCTCAACCTGTACAGCGGCATCCGCAGCATCGACAGCAAGCTGATCGAGGCGGGCATCAGCTTGGGGCTGAGCCGCAGCGAACTGATTACGCATGTGATTCTGCCCGGCGCGCTGCCGTCCTTCCTGGTGGGCCTGCGTTACGCGCTGGGCATCGGTTGGCTTAGCCTGGTGGTGGTGGAACAAATCAACGCCACCGAAGGCATCGGTTATCTGGTCGGCAGCGCGCGCGACTTTATGCGCACCGACATCATCGTGGTGTGCTTGCTGGTGTACAGCCTGCTGGGGCTGTTGACCGATGCGCTGGTACGTCTGATCGAACGTCATGCCCTGGCGTGGCGCCCATCCTTTCTGCGGAGCTAATCATGACGACGACCCCCGATTTTATCGTCCCGGCCAACAGCATTACCCCCGCCAACCAGCCCGACACGCTGCAGCCGCAACTCGCGGTCAGCGCGCGCAATGTGGTGCGCCAGTTTGGCCAGCGCAAGGTGCTGGATGGTCTCAATCTCGATATCAAGGCTGGCGAATTTGTGGCGCTGCTGGGCCGCTCCGGTTGCGGCAAGACCACGCTGCTGCGCTCGCTGGTGGGCATAGATCAGGTCAGCAGCGGCACGCTGACCATGGCGCCGCAGCGCGCTGCCGTATTCCAGGAACCGCGCCTGATGTTGTGGAAGCGCGCCTGGCGCAATGTGGCGCTGGGTGTGCGCAAGCCCAACCTCAAACAACTGGCGCTGGACGCACTGGCCGAAGTGGGCCTGAGCGAACGCGCCGAAGCATGGCCCGCCACCTTGTCCGGCGGCGAAGCGCAACGTGTGGCGCTGGCCCGTGCGCTGGTGCGCGAGCCCCAACTGCTGTTGCTGGATGAACCGTTTGCCGCACTCGACGCGCTCACTCGCATCCGCATGCATCAGCTGATACTGGCGCTGTGGCAAAAGCACAAACCGGCCGTGCTGCTGGTAACGCATGACGTGGACGAAGCCTTGTTGCTGGCTGACCGCATCCTGGTGCTGGCCGATGGCAAAGTCGCCGCCGAGATCCCCAACACCGC
>BBFD01000195.1 GCA_001313065.1 Silvimonas sp. JCM 19000 | reverse complement strand
TGCTGGTGGCCGATGACCATCCGGTCAATCAACAAGTATTGCTGCAGCAATTGCAGGCGCTCGGCTGCAGTGCCGAGGCGGTCAGCGATGGGCAACAAGCATTGCAACGACTGCAAGCGGAGGACCATTTCGATCTGTTGCTGACCGATTTCAATATGCCCGTTCTCGACGGCCTGGCGCTGACGCAGCAACTGCGGGCGCAGGGCCAGACCTTGCCGGTCATCGGCATTACCGCCAGCCTGCTGCAGGGCGAAATCGAACGCGGACAACGCAGTGGCATGACGCTGTGTCTGGCCAAGCCGGTGTTATTGCCGACACTGGCGGCTGCGCTGGCGCAATTGCAACTACCCGCCGCCGCGCCCAGCCCGCAGCATCGGGCGCCCACGCCGGTTGATCTGACGCAGCTGCGCGTGCAGACGCTGCAAGCCGATCTGGCCGCGCTCAAGCAAGCGTTGGTGTCGCTGGATCCGGGCAAGGTGAAAGCCCTGGCGCATCGCATTCGTGGCGCTTTTTGTGCAAGCGCCGGCCGGTGAAGACATTGCCGACGCCAGTGCGCAACTCGAAGCCAGTGCCACGCGCGCCGTCGACGAACTGGGTGTGCATGGCGCTGCCACCGTGGCCTATGCCGAGCTGTGGCTGGAAGAGCACGCGGCGGCCGCGCCACGTACGAGTTAAGAGTTTTAGGAATGCGCTGATTAACGTCGCCGGGGTCGACTGTAGAGAATGGCGCTCTTTCCCAGACCTTGCGTCGGCTCCGGCGCAAAGAGAACACACCGTGCCCCGTGCGTATTCCCGTCCGACCTTTCCTGTGTTTTCGAGCGCGTGCCTGCTTGCCGCAAGGTGCCACGCATGAACCGCCGTCCCTTGCTCGACAAATGGCCGGTGCTGTCTTTATCGGTGCGCCAGATCCGCGTGCTGGTCATGGCGTTTACGTTACTGGGTGGCTGTATCGGTCTGATCGCGGCGGGCGTGGTCTTGCATTACCAGGTTCGCGCCGCCGTTGAGCATTACGCCGCCGCCTTCGATATCAGCAGCGGCAACGCGGCGTCCCGCCTTGCGGGCAGCCAGGCCATGTTGCAACGTGCCCGCGCCGCCATCGACGACTTGCCACTCCATTCATCCTTACCGCCACGCCCGGCCGCTAACGCCAGCGTGGTTTTTTTTCGCGTTTCGGCGGCGCAAAACGCCGATGGCGCGCCCGATGCGGTGCGACAACTGGCCGACATCATTGCGTTTTCATGGCGTCAGACCGGTGCGGCGGAAGGGCAGGACGGCAATGCCTGGCTGGTGGGCCTGGCCGACGAGCCCTTGTATGTGATTCCGCAAAATCCCTTGATGGGCCGCCTGAAAGTGGCCGAAGCCGACTGGCAGCAACGCTTTGGCAGCAGCATGCGCCAGGCATTGCTGGACCCGGTCTTGCTGGCCCGGCTGGCGGCCTCACCCGATAAACCGGTGCTGCTGACCCCGGCGCACGATGCCTTCAATAACGCGCCCATCCTGCGCATTGCCACGCTGCTGCAGTCGGCCGAACATGCGCCCGTGGTGGTCGGGCTGGACCTGCCTGCCAACCATATCGCTCCCCGCGACCCGCGCTTTGCTGAAGATTTTGATCTGGTTTTGCAGGACGGCACGCGCTGGCTGCCGGTCTACAACAGCTCGCCCGCTTTACACAATCTGTACCAGCGTCTGAGCCAGCAGCAACGCGGTCTGGCCGGGCAAACGCAGTGGCAGTGGGTGCGCGGCCCCGGTCTTGAGCTGAATGTGTTGCTGGTGGCGCCTTTGGGGCAGCCCGATTGGTATGCCGTTGCCCGCATCGGCGCCAGCCGCATCGTGGCCGATGTGCGCAGCGGCGCGCTCACCGTGGCCCTGTTTGCTTTGGCACTGGTGACCGGGCTGGCTGCCTGGTTGGTCTGGATCGATCGGCGCTTGCTGCGCCCCACAGAGCAACAGACCCAACGCATGGAAGAAAGCGAAGCGCTTAACCGCAGCATCTTCCAGACCGCACCGGTTGGCTTGCTGGTGGTAGAGCGTGAGAGTGGTGTCATTGTCGAGATCAACGCGCTGGCGCAGCACTATCTGCATCTCGGCACGGCCTGCGATGACCTGATTGCACTGTGCCGTGAACGCATGCACGCCTTGCCCGCCGCAGCAGTAACTGAATTTGAAACCGTGCTGCCTGACACTGACCACGGCCGCGTGGTTACCGTACGCCTGATTGCCACGCTGGCCGGGGGCAAGCCCGCCAAATTGATTACGTTGCATGACACCACCGCCATCCGCGCCAGCGAAACCCGCATGAAGAGTGCATTGGCCGAAACCGCGCGTGCCAACCGCGCCAAGTCGGAATTTCTGGCCACCATGAGTCATGAAATCCGCACGCCACTCAATGGCATGCTCGGGGGCATCGAGCTACTTGGCCTGACGCCACTGGACCCGCAACAGCGCGACCGGCTAGGCATCATCCAGCGCTCGGCGCAGGCGCTGCTCGGCACCATTAATGACGTGCTCGATTTCAGCAAGATCGAGGCCGGTGAAATGGTCATCCATCCCGCGCGTTACAATCTGCTGGAGTTGCTGGAGGACGTGGCACGCAGCTATGAACCGGCGGCGACGGCCAAGCAGCTGGCCTTGTATCTGGATATTGATCCTGCCCTGCCGCTCGAGATTGAAATTGATGGCGGCCGCGTCCGGCAAATGCTGAACAACCTGCTTAACAACGCAATCAAGTTCACCGCCCGTGGCGCGGTTCGCGTGTCTGCCGCGCAGATGGACCAGACCCTGGTGCTGCGCGTCATCGATAGCGGCCCGGGTATTGCACTGGCCGACCAGTCGCGTCTGTTTGACCCCTTTGTGCAGGCCGATCAGTCGGATACCCGCCGCCACGATGGCACCGGCCTCGGCTTGTCCATTTGCAAACGGCTGGCGGCTTTGCTCGGCGGCAATATCACGCTGACCAGTGAGCCTGGCCTTGGCGCCTGCTTCAGCTTGCATCTGCCGTATCAAGCCGTGATCGGCGCAGCGGCGATGGCCCGACCCGATCTGAACGATATTCGCGTCTATACCCAGATCGCCGATGCTGAACGCCACGCCGAAGTAACGCGCTGGCTGCAAGCGGCGGGCGCGCTGTATGTCGACGACCCGCGCGTGGCGCGGGTGCGGATTATTGATGGCCGGGACGCTGACGACGGCATCCTGCCGCACGCCACCATCGCCTTGCGCCAGGACGGCCCGGTGTTGCTGGATCCGGGCACGCAGCCGGTGCTGTGCTCCAGCCTGGCGCATCTGGAATGGTTAACGCTGGTACAGCAACTGGCGCAGGCACCGGGCGCCACCAGCACCGCATCAGCGCTTGCCCCGGTTACAGCGAGCAGCAGCCCGCTCAATGGAAGGGTGTTGCTGGTGGAGGACCATCTGATCAACCAGACCATCATGCGGCAGCAATTGCAGGCGCTGGGTGTGGAGGTGGATGTGGTCGCCGATGGCGCGGCCGCGCTGGCGCAGATCGGGCGCGCGGATTATCAATGGGTGATCACCGATATCCAGATGCCGACCATGGATGGTTATGAAATGGCGCGACGCTTGCGTGCGCAAGGCGTGCAGCTGCCCTTGATCGCGATCAGCGCTTGCGTGCTGCAAGATGAACGCCAGCGCTGCATCGAGCAGGCATCGACGTCTATCTGAGCAAGCCGGTTAACAGCAGCCAGTTGGCCGATGCACTCCAGCTGTTTGATCCGCGCCTGCGGCACCCGCTGCCGTCCGCCACACCCGGCATTGAGGTGGCAACGGGCGGCGCGCTGGAGCCCGCCCCGCTGGATACGCTGCATCTGGACAACATCACGCGCGGCGCGCTACTGAATGATCTGCAACAGCTCCGCCAGGCCTACCAGCCGCCGATACCGGGCTTTGGCGTAGCAAATTGCACTCGCTGGCGGGCGCGCTGGCGGTGCTGGGTTATCCGGTAGAAAGCAGTCATTGCCGGGATATGGAAACACGCGCAGTCAGCTGCTTTGCGGATTTCGAACCCGATTGGGACGAGCTGCAAGACATGCTGGCCGACATCACCGGCATCGCGCGCGCGAGGTGGCCACGGCGTAGCGCCGGCCGCCGCCCCGGTGGGCCAGCGCTAAACGCCAGGCACGTTCAATGATGGGAGTGGGCGCGCGCAGCCGCATTGCGTTTGCGCGTTTCCGCACCTTTACGTGCCGAAGCTGAACGCTCTGCCGCGCTGCGATGCGCTGATGCGGCGCCGCCAAGGCGGCCGCCTTTGTGTTCCGGTTCGTGGTTCTCGACTTTGCCCACGCCCGAGCCCGACTTTTTGCCGCCGCCGCTGGTCTTGTTCACCGTGGCCCAGGCCCGCCGTTCTGCTTCAGCATCCGACAGGCCACGCTGCTCGTAGCCTTCTTCGATATGTTCAGCTTGCCGTTTCTGCTTGTCGGTATAAGCCGATTTGTCTCCGCGTGGCATGGTCATGCTCCTGTCGATGAATACGACTGCAGCATGCAATGCAGGCAGCGCCATTGCAGTCAGTCCAGCGCGGCGCCTTGTGTAGGCGCCTGCTGGAATGACTGGCACGGCTGCTTCAGGGATGGACCATAGGCGCTGAGGCGTAGCGGTTTTTTGCCCGCGCGCTTGGCGGTATACAAGGCTTCGTCCGCCATATTCACGCACATGCGCGCGTCCTGGCCGCAGGACTGAAAACTGGCGATACCTATGCTGGTCGACAGCGTCAGCGCCTGGTCATAGGCAATCAGCGGCTCGCGCATTGCATCGATAATCTTGCGGGCCACCGTTTCGGCGTCGGCCATGCCCTGGCTGAGAAATTCCAGCACCACCACAAATTCATCCCCACCCAGCCGCGCCGGAATATCGGACTGCCGTATGCATTGAGTCAGCCGTGCGGCAAAGGCGATCAATACGGCATCGCCACATCGTGGCCGTAGCTGTCGTTGATGCCCTTGAAGCCATCCAGATCCAGATACAGCAAGGCGCATTCCTTGCCCACCCGTTTGGCGCGTTCGGTGGCGCGATGCCAGTGCTGCTCAAAGCCGCGTCGATTAGACAAACCGGTCAGCGCATCCTCCATGGCCTGGCGGGACAAAGAATTTTCCAGTTCTTTACGCGCGGTAATGTCCTGCACCATCACGTAATAGCCGCCCACCTTGCCATCCGCATTCGGGCGCGGCACGGCGTCGTAATGCTCCCAGTGCTCGCCGTCTTCCTGCAGGGTTTGTACCTCAAGCGTGGCGTAGGGATTGTCACGCAGCCGGGCCAGGTATTGCTGCAACTGCGGGCTGTGCTGCAACGGCGGCGCTTCGCCAAACTTCAGCCCGATCAGCGAACCCGGCTCAACGCCATACCAGCGATGCCAGGTGGCGTTGGCAAACCGATAGACGCCGTCAGTGTCGATTTCGGCAACCAGCACCGGCAGCTGTCGGTAATGGTGCGTAGTTCTTGCTGGCTACGGCGCACGGCCGCCTCGGCTTCCTGGCGGGCCGAGACATCGCGCAAAAAACGCGTTAAAACGCACCTGCCATCGACCGCCACATGCGAAATGGTCATTTCCACCGGAATATCCACGCCGTCGCGGCGGCGTGCTGGCAATTGCAGCACGCGATCGAGCACCACGGCCTGACCGGTATGCAAAAAAATTGACCAGGCCGCGACTGTGCCGTTGTCGGTAGGCGGGCGGAATCAGGGTTTCTTCGATTAACTGGCCCAGCACTTCAGCGCGCGACCAGCCAAAAAATCTGTTCCGCTTTGCGGTTCCATTCAATGATCAGCCGTGGTGATCGATGCTGATAAAGGCATCGGCCGCGGTCTCCAGCACACTGCGATGCAGCGCTTCGCTGCGGCGCAATTGCGCTTGCGCCTCAAGCTGCTGGTTCACTGCAATCGATAGACTCTGATTGGCCTGCTGCAACGCAGCGGTGCGTTCGCCCACGCGTTGCTCCAGCGTATCGCGCAGATTTTTTTCAGCGCCGATTCCGAGGCTTTGCGGCGCTGGATGTCCTCGATCACCGAGATGTAATGCTGCGGCGTGCCATCGGCGCCGCGGCGCAAAGACACGGTGAGCTTGGCCCAGACCACCTGGCCGTCTTTGCGCACATAGCGCTTTTCCAGCGTGTAGTGGTCGATGTCGCCGGCCAGCAAATCCTGCAAGGTTTGCAGATCGATGCGCAGATCGTCGGCGTAGGTAATGTCCTGGAAGGTCAGCGCCATCAGTCTTCGCTGCTATAGCCCAGAAAATCACACAGCGGCTGATTGACGCGCATCCACGTGCCATCCAGCGCCACCCAGGCCAGGCCGGTGGCGGCTTGCTCAAAGGTCACATCCAGATCGTCACGGCTTTCCAGCACCTGCTGCAGGCCTTTGGCGTGCGATTCCATCGCCACCCGTGCAGTTTCGCGGTGGGCAAATTCGCGTTCGACCAGGCCGCCCAGGTCGCGCAGCATGGCCGCCTCGGATGACGTCATATGGCGCGGGCGCGGATCAAACACGCACAAGGTGCCCAGCCGGATGCCTTCCAGCGAGCGGATGGGGTAACCGGCATAAAAGCGGATATAGGGCGGCTGCGTGACCAGTGGATTATCAAAAAAGCGCGGGTCTTGTTGCGCATCGCCAATCACGAACAGCTCGTCGCTGAGGATGGCATGACCGCAGAACGAGATATCGCGTGGCGTCTCGCTCACTTCCAGCCCGACTCTGGATTTGAACCATTGCCGGTTGGTATCGATCAGCGACACCAATGCGGTTTGCACATTCATGGCTTGCCGTGCAACACGCGTGATGCGATCGAATTCTTCTTCGGGCGCGGAGTCGAGGATGCGCATGCTGTTGAGCAGCAGCAGGCGGCTCGCTTCGTCAAAGGGGATGTCCGGTGCGATCAACGACCTTTCCTTCGAGGCGTAGGAACAGGATGTAAGCATAAACGAGACGCAAGCCACGCGGGGCTGCTATGGCGTTTGCATAGCGGGATGTGTGGCTGAACGGCGTCAGGGCAGGGGCAGAATGTGATCTGTTTCGCTCTGTTTTGGCTGCGACTACATACTGAAAGCGCTTTCTGCAAGTCGCCGATTGCTGCGCTGCAGTAGGGCAGAAACGCATTATTAAACGCTAACATACTGATTCTACAAGCCTGCGGCGTGAGTTACGCTGGTGCGTGGCGCGCCGCCAACGCACCGAAACATGACGTTCGTCGGCTGTACACGTGTAGTCAAATTGCCGCGCCTACGCGGCAAACCCGCATGGCGTCACGTTTTGTATCTGTTTATGGCTGTCAGGTAGGGTAAAGCATTTACTTGTTTCCAATGGAACCTCCCATAACCATGAAAGCGATTTCATGGCAGTACCGTAGTACCCGAAAAAACCGGAGGAGACAAAAAAATGCAAAGTAATACGCAGTACAAACAAGGCCGCCAGCGTGTGCTGGCGCTGGCATTGGCCGCAGTGACCGCCATGCCGGCACCCTGGTGGCGGTCGGCCTGATGGCTATTACCCCCAGCGCACAAGCAGCTGCCACCACCGGCTACACGCAGCAGTCGGGCGGTAGCGTGCAGTTTTATGTAAACGGCGCGGCATGGGCCGACATCCACTACACGATTAATGGTGGCGCGCAGTTGAACGTGCGCATGACCAATAGCGGCACTAACAACACCTATACCGTGACCGGTATCCCCGCCAATGCCACGGTCAAGTTCTCGTATACCGTGGGTTCGAGCGATGGCTCCGCGGTCGACACGGCGTGGACCACCTTCACCTATACCGGCACGGCCAGCCCGACGCCCG
>BBFD01000194.1 GCA_001313065.1 Silvimonas sp. JCM 19000 | reverse complement strand
CGCCTGTTCCAGCGCGGCGATGCGGCGGCCGACGGTGACGTGATCAACGCCAAACTCACGCGCCGCCGCAGACAGCGAGCCGCTGCGGGCGTAGGCACAAAAAAAATAGTGGATATCTTGCCAGTTCATCTTGCGCAGTATTGCACATGCCATGCGCGCCTATGGTGACTATATGCACCTGCGGCAGGGGCGTTTAATGGCGACGTTCATCCACTCTGCATGAGGTACTGCCATGACCGCTGCCGTTGTTATCACCCAACCGGGCGCCCCCGACGTCCTGCAATTAATTGATCAGAGCGTGGCCGAACCGGGGCCGGGCGAGGTCCGCATACGCCAGAGCGTGGCTGGCGTTAATTTTGTCGATATCTATTTCCGTCAAGGCCAGTACCCGCTGGCGCACTACCCTGCCGTGGCTGGCTTTGAGGGCGCGGGGGTTATCGAGCGCGTGGGCGCAGGCGTGAGCGGCTGGCATCCCGGCCAGCGGGTGGCGTATATGGGTGCACCCATGGGCGCCTATGCCGAAGTCCGTAATTTGCCCGCCACTGCGTTGATTGCGTTGCCCGACCAGCTGGACGACCACACCGCAGGCAGCAGCATGTTGCGCGGTCTGACTGCCTATATGTTGTTGCACCGGGTGGTGCCGTTGCAGGAGGGCGACTGGCTGCTGGTGCATGCTGCCGCCGGGGGCCTGGGCCAGTTATTGACACGCTGGGCGGTGCGCAAAGGCATCCACGTCATCGCCACAGTAAGCAGCGCGGCCAAAGCGACATCGCCCGCGCCAACGGTGCCGAACAGGTGTTGTTGCACAGCCAGCCCGACTGGCCGCAGCAAGTGCGGGCACTGGCCGATGGCGTGGGCGTGCATCTGGCGGTGGATGGCATAGGCGGCGCCGTGTTGCCCGCCACCTTTGGCGCAGTACGGCCGTTTGGCACCGTGGCCAATATCGGCCAGGCCGGTGGCGCGGTGGCACCCGTTGATATCAAAACCATGGGGCCGATTGCCTTGGCCAAGCCCAGCGTACTGGCCTTTGCCACGCACGTCGCGTGGTATCAGCAAGGTGCGCAGGTGTTGCTGGCCGAATTGGCGCAGGGTTTGCACAACCCGGTGGGCCACGCTTATCCCATGGCGCAGGCGGCTCAGGCACATCGCGATCTGGAAAGCGGCAAAACCACCGGCAGCGTGATATTGACGCTGTAATCATCCGGTCGGTTAAAACAACAAAGACGGGCCAGGCGCCCGTCTTTTTTTTGTAATTTTATTTCGTAATTGGCGGCCTTTAATGGCGCCGGGCAGTTAAATGCATAGCGGGGTCAATTAGCGCCAGGTTCAAAGGCTGGCTTTTGGCTATATATCTAATTAATGCCCGCGCCGTGGTTATGCTGGTGTCATGAGGCTGAAAGCCGCATCCGGACTGGGTTAAGCCTGCCCCTAAAGACCCTACCGTTTGTGTGATTACTGCCTTGAACCAGCGAAAAAAAAGTCGTTGCAACACTTTCAATGATTGAGGCTCTCAAACATAATCGCGCGCTTATATACGCACGCCGGCCAGCAACATCGCCGATTGACGGGAGTACCAATGGATTTTTTTTAAACAAGCTTATATCGAGCTTGAAAAAAAATTGCGTTCAACACGCTAAGCCGCAAATTCGCCAGCCTGTTTATTCTGGTGTTGCTGCAACTGGCTTTTGTCTATGTGGCGTGGTCAAGCGGGCAAGATATTCTGGCCGAATTGCAGCGCCAGCAAGTCAGCCCCGCCGCCAGCGCGGCCTTGCAGGCCCGCGTGCATACATTGCAACAACTGGCTTTATGGGTAGGCGTGGCCTCCTTTGCCTTGACCGCCTTTATGGTCTGGTATTTGCGCCATCTGGTGGTACGCCCGCTCAAAACCATGATTGCGGCGCTGGACGAAGCCAATAGCGGCACCGGCGATTTGTCGCGCGATATGGCGACCATGACCCATGACGAAATCCACCAATTGGCCAATAGCTACAACCGCTTTTTGCAGCGGCAACGCGAGATGATTGCCGCGGTGCAATCGCTTACGGTCAAGATTGCGGTGGAATCCACCCGCTTGCTTAAAAAATGTGGATGATTCCAGCGCCAGCACCGCCAATCAGGCCCGCTTTGCGCAGGAAGTCCAGGACGAAAGCAATGCCGCCGCCGCCAATGTCGATATGGTGTCGCACGAAACGCGCGGCATTGCCGACAGCACCGAACAAAACCTCGAACTGGCGCGCACTTCGACCGCCGAATTGCGTGCCGCCAGCGCCAGTATCAGCGGCATCACCGCATTGCTGGACGACTTTAATAAAGTGGTGACCGAGCTCAAAGATCGCTCAGTCGGCATTAAATCAATTGTCGGGTTTATCAAGGAAATTTCGGATCAAACCAATTTGCTGGCATTGAATGCCGCCATTGAAGCCGCCCGCGCCGGCGAAACCGGTCGCGGCTTTGCCGTTGTTGCCGATGAGGTGCGCAAACTGGCCGAGAAAGTACGCGTGGCCACGGAAGAAATCGGCGGCAATATGGATTCGATGCTGCACGAAGTCGACAATATCCACGTGCATACCCAGCGCATCAACGCAAGCACCGACACCACGCGCACCGGCATTATCAATGCGTGCGATCACTTCAGTACCATGGTGGGCGATTTTGAAACCACCAGCCACAGCCTGAGTGGTATCGCCACCCATTTGCAGGCCGTGGCCGATAACAATGCCGGCACCAATCGGCGCGTGGCGCAAATTCATGCTGACGCGGAATCAATCAGTACCCGCATGGTGCAAGCTTCCACCGCCACGCGTGATCTGGCGGTCTTGACTGAACGCGTGCAAGAAATGATCGGCACCTTTGTCTTGGGGCATGGCGATCTGGACCATGTAATTAATCGAGCGCTTAAAGCGCGCGATGTATTGCAGACGCGAATGCAGGCGCTGGCCGATCGCGGTATTGATTTGTTCGATCAGAATCTGACGCCTATCCCGGGCACCAAACCGCAGCAATATAACGCGCGCTATATCGACGCCATGAACGAGCAATGCCAGCCGGAATGCGATCAGCTGGTGCGCGATGTCAAAGGCGGCAAAGTGGCCTTTATGTTGAATACCCAGGCGTTTTGCCCGGTCAATAACAGCTGGTTCAGCAAACCACCCACCGGCGACGCCGATAGCGATTTGCGCACCAGCCGCAATAAGCGCATGTTTAGCGACGCGTCCGGCAAACGTGCCGCGGCCAATACCCAGCGCTTTTTTGTTGCAAACCTATATGCGCGATACCGGCGAAATCATGACCGAAGTAGATTTGCCGATTTATATCAGCGGCCGCCATTGGGGCAATTTGCGCCTGGGCATCGACGCCAGCCAATTGCTGGGCTAAAGCGCCGCCGCATCGGAAACGCCCGGACACGGCAAGCTGGATGGCCTACAGGCAACTCGGCCAGATGACGCTACTGGCCGCGCTGCGCTGCAGCAATACTGGGGACACATTAAAACGGAGTACCCGCTATGTCCCTGAAGAAGAATGCTGTGATCGCCGCCCTGTTTGCCGCCAGTCTTGGCGCCGCCCTGCCCGCTACTGCCGCTGTTGCTGGCCGCAGCACGCTGGGGGTGACCGTCGAGCAAGAACAACTGATCGTTAATGGCTGGAGCGTGAAGAAAAGCGTGCTGGGCAAGGACGTCTACAACGACCAGAACGAGAAGATCGGTAAGGTCGAAGATGTGATCGTGGCCCCGGACAAGTCGCTGTCGTTTGCCGTGATCGGCGTGGGCGGTTTCCTGGGTGTGGCGCGCCATGACGTGGCCATTCCGGTGGACCAGTTCACCACCAACGACGGCAAATTTGTACTGACCGGTGCCAGCAAAGACGCACTCAAGGCCTTGCCGAAGTTTGAATACGAAAAGCAGCCGAAAAAAATCCAGCTAAGCCAGCTTTAACGCGTAATGCGCACGGCCCCGGTCACAGGGCGCGCGCACTCCTCTGATAAGTGGGAACGCAAAAAAACGGCGCAGACTCCGCAAGGAGCTGCGCCGTTGGCTTGCCAGCGCGGCGCATACGCTTGCACCATAGCCGTTTTCCTTGCCCGCCAGATTAGCCCCATGACGCCCATCACCACCGAACGCCTGACCCTGCGCCCGATTACGCGCGACGACGCCGGATTTATCGTGCAATTGCTCAACAGCCCGGCTGGTTGCAGTTTATTGGCGACAAAAAAAAGTCCGCAATGAAAGCGATGCGCAGCGTTATATCCAGGACGGTCCGCTGGCCATGTACGCCGCAACCGGCTTCGGTTTATGGGTGATGGTGCGGACTGACGATGGCGCACTGCTCGGCATGAGCGGACTGATCAAGCGCGCCGGCCTTGATGACGTCGATCTGGGCTACGCCCTGTTGCCACAATTTGAAGGCCAGGGTTACGCCAGTGAAGCCGCACGCGCCTGGCTGGCGTGGGGCCGCCAGACAAAAAAAATCTGCAACGGGTGGTGGCGATTACCGATCGCGAGCACATTGCCTCGGGCCGCTTGCTCCAGCGCGTCGGCTTTGTATTTGAGCGCGTGATCGAAATTCCCGGTATCGACCACCCGCTCAATTTCTACAGCATTGCTTTATAGGGCGGTCGCGTCAGCTCACAACATGCGGTCCAGCACGCCATTACGTGACACAAACTGATGTTTGAGCGCCGCGGCAACATGCAGCAACACCATGCTGGCCAGCGTCATGCAGCCTATCCGATGCGCCACATTGAAGGCATGCGTCATGGCGCCTTCTTCAAACGGCGTGCGGATCGGGATGGTCCAGAACAGGTTGTAGCCGTGCGGCACCATCACAAAACCCGTAATCAACACCCAGGCAATCAGGCCGTACAACACGTTGTGCGCGATGTGCGCAATTTTTTTGCTGCCTGGTCGGGATGCTGGCGACGGGTTCGGGCTCGGTGCGCACCAGCTTCCAGATCAGCCGTAGCGGAAACAGCATGATCAGCACGGTGGCCAGCGACATATTCATTTGCGACAAGAAAGAATGCAGCATCGGATTGGTGACGATATGCATCGAATAACCGGCCACGCTGGCGTAAATGATGGCGACTGCAAACACCCAGTGCAGCGTGCGCGATAACGCGTCGTAACGCTTGGGGGCCACTACCGGGGCGGCATCGAGCACGTCACATTGGCCGCAGTCGATGCAGGTGGCATTAAAAGCAATCTGTGCATTTGCGATAGTCATGGCAATACTCCAGCAACGGGGCGGCGCCGCTGGCGTGGCCACACAGTTGCAAATCAACAGGAATCGAGAGGAATCAAAGCGCAGTAGATTTTATGGCGCGATCAAGTCAGGCCGATTACTCGGCGCGCTTGCGCCAGGCCAGCGCGGGCAAGGGTTGTCGCTGCGCCGCAACCGCACCGACACGACGGCGCACCGGGGTACGGCTGGCTTTGTAGCTCTTGGCACGATGGGGCTTGAACAGCATGGCGATAGTCCTTGAAGAAGGCCGGGATTTGATAAGGCGCATCTTCGCGTGTCTGCCCAAGGCTGTGTACCAGGACGGCTCCTGGTAAAAAAATATTCAATAAATACATAGGGTTACGCTGTAATCTGAAAGCAGAAAACTGACAACCCTGTTGGGATTTGTAAGGGAATTTTCTTACAGCGGTAAACCTATTGGGCGGGTCTAGACCTATCGGGCAAAGTGGGCAGAGAAAAAAAGGAAACGTTCGCGTTTTTTGTTAGTCGGCTTTGAATGGTGGGTCTAGACCCACCCTATGCGCTGTGGCCGGGGTAGCGCGGAAATGCTCAGCTCCGCCAGCGTTTGAGCGCAAAGAACGCCACTGTTGCGGTAAACACGGCGACGATCGCCACCACGATCCAGAAGCCATGCGCGTGTTGCGCCAGCGGGATGCCGCCGACGTTCATGCCGAGCAGCCCGGCAATAATATTGAACGGCAGCGCCAGGACCGTGACCACGGTCAGTACGAACAGGCTGCGGTTGTCCTGTTCATTGATGCGTGCCGCGATCTCTTCCTGCAGCAACTTGATCCTTTCCTGCAACGCGCTCATGTCGTTCAGCACGGCGGCAAATTCTTCGGTGGACTGGCGCAAATCGAGCACATCTTCTTCTGCCACCCAATGCGGTGGCTTGTTCAGCAAGCGGAACAAGGCTGCCGGTTCCGGCGCCAGTAGCCGCTGCAGCCGCACCATCACCCGCCGCAACGCGCCCAGATTAACCCGGCGGCTTTGCAGCCGTTCGGCCAGCAAGCGGTCCTCGATATTGTCGACCTCGATCACCGCGTCGCGCACGATCTGCTCCAGCACTTTGACCTGCAAGCTGAGCAAACGCACCATCAAATCCACCGGTGAACGCAGGATTTCGCCTTTCTTGACCGCCTCGCGCAAACGATCAATCGAACGCAGCGGCCGCGTGCGGGCGCTGACCACCAAGCGGCTTTCCAGACTGACCCACAAGGTCGAAATGTCGGTGGCCTCAAACGAGAACTCAAACAGCACATCATTCATCACCGCCAGCAGCGCATCGCCCTCTTGCTCCACGCGCGAGGAGCGGCTGGCTTGATGCAGCGATTCATGAAACGCCTCCGGCAAATCCAGATGTTCGCGAATCCAGCTTCAGTCGACGCTTGCGACAAATTCAGATGGAGCCACAAAAAAACCCCTCGGTCTGCTCGGGCGGCAAAGCCAGCCACGCCAGCGCCTCGGCGGCGTCTACCGGATGCGGCGTGGTGGCAGGCGAGCACAAAAATCCGCAGACCAGCCCGGCGGATTCAATGGCATAAGGTTGGGCAGTATTGAGCAGCATGCGGCGAGGCTACCGGCGATCAAAGACAGCTATGTTACAACCGCGCCTGGCTGTCGTGGCGCTGGCGCGGTGGTATGCTCGCGCGCAACAGGCTCGCGGAGTTTTCCCATGTTTGGCAGCACCGTACTTGAAGTCATCGCCGGTATGGCGTTCTGTTATTTTTTCGGTCAGTCTGATTGTGAGCAGCGTTAACGAGGCCATCGCCAGCTTCTTTAAATTACGCGCCAATACGCTGCTGGATGCGGTCAAAGACATGCTGAACGACCCGCAAATGGGTGGGCTGGCCCTGGCGTTGTACAACCATGCGCGGGTCAATCCGCTGGGCGATGGCAAGGCAGCCACGGCCGCCGACCTTAAATACAAACCGGCGTATATCCCGTCGCGCCAGTTTGCCAGCGCGCTACTCGACATCCTGCGCCAGAGCCAGCAACAAAATGCCGTGCCCGAGCTGACCGACACCATTGCGGACCCGCAATTGCGCACCTTTCTGGCTGGCGTGCTGCGCGAGGCCCAAGGCGAAGAAGCGCGTGTGGTGGCGGGTCTGGCGCAATGGTTTGATCACAGCATGGAACGCGTGAGTGGCCGCTATAAACAGCGCCAGCAAATCATCACTTTCTTTGTGGCCATGGCGCTGGCGGCGCTGCTCAATGTGGATAGCCTGTATCTGTTTCATACGCTGTGGACCAATGGCAGCATCAAGCCCGAGTTGTACCAGAATGCCAGCGCCGACAATGCGGTGCAGGCGATTCAGAATCTGGCCAGTCTGCCCTTGGGCTGGACGGATACCCGGCTGGCCTCGCTGCATCATTTTGGCGGCATTTTGCTGATGCTGTGTGGTTGGGGGGTGACGGCGCTGGCGGCCATGTTTGGCGCGCCGTTCTGGTTTGATTTATTGCAGAAGATGATCGTGTTACGCGGCACCGGCGCCCGGCCCGATCTGGCGCAACCGGCAGCCGATCAGACCGTCGCGGTGCAACGCAT
>BBFD01000193.1 GCA_001313065.1 Silvimonas sp. JCM 19000 | reverse complement strand
TCGTTGTCGCAGCAGCTTGGGCGGCGGGTTTGCGGGTGGCGGCGGGTTTGGTCACCGCAGCTTTGGTCGCCGCAGCTTTGGTCGCGCAGCTTTGGCCGTCGCGGATTTGGTCACAGGGGTTTTGCTGGCCGGGGCTGGTGCAGCAGCGGCGGCGCTCACGCTGCTTTCATTCCTGGCGGGGATAGCGGTCTTCGGTTTTGCAGTCGTCGTAGCGGGTTTTTTTGCTTTGAGCCATCATGCTTCCTTCGGGTTTTGCCACCCTTGGTTAAACGGTATGAACGGTTTACACCGATCCCGTGATGCTGTCTTGCGCGAAAAAAAATATTTCTTTTTTTATTACGGATGCATAGAAGAGACAGCTACTGAAAGCAAGTTTGCTGGCGTAAACACACCGCCGCCGCGCAATGATTTGCGGCATAGCGTCCGCACGCCGCGCCAGATATCGCGATGCGGCCGGACGCCGGGTTCCCCCATGTGATAGCAGGGTAGTAAGCAAAAAAGTCAGTATTTTGATTACGCGTCTTAAATAAAAAAACTTAATAAGTAATCCTTAATATGCAGCGCTTATCGGTGCCAGACGGCCGAGCCGCAGCGGCCATCCCCCGCTCGGGTCCCGAATTTTCCGTAAGCCTATGCAGAAGGATTACTCGATCATGACAATCCGCCAGCGCATTATCTTGCTGACGTTGCTCACCTTTGCCGCGATCGCCGCCATTGGGGGCTACGCCATGCTGCAAGCGCAGCGCAATGCGGCCGACGTGAAACGCGTTACAGAAGGCGTGGTGCCCAGCACCCTGGCTTCGGCCGATCTGGTGGCTGGCCTTAAGGACGTGCAACTGGCGACCATGGCGCTGGTGTTTGCGCCCGATGCCAACACCTTGACGCAGGCCGCCGACAAACTGGCGCTGCAGCAAAACCGGCTGCGCCAGGCGCTGAGCTTGCAGTTGCAACAGGCCAGCAACCCGACGCAAAAAGGGCTGGTGCAGCAAGCGCAACAAAGCGTGGCCAGCTACTTTGGCGCCATCGATGACACGGTCAAGTTCAAACGCGCGGCCCAGCAAGACATCGCCGAAGCCAATCTGTTTGCCAGTGTGGCGCAATACCAGGGCGAACTGGAGCAAGAAATAGAAACGCTGCGCGTAGAAAAAAAACCGCAGCAAGGATGACGCCATCAATGCGCTCAATCACAGCCTGGCCAACACGGCCACCACCTTATCGGGCGTGACGGCGGTGGCGGTGCTGCTGCTGAGCGGCATTGGTTTGATGCTGTATCGCCAGATCGTGCGCCCGATCGGCCAGATGCAAACCATGATGAGCAATGTTGCCACCAGCCAGGACTTTACCCAGCGCCTGCCGGTGCTGCGCCAGGATGAAATTGGCCGCTCGATGCTGGCGTTCAACACCATGATCGAGCAGATCCAGCTCAGCTCGTCGCAGCTCAAGCAAAAGACCACCGACATCCAGTCGATGTTGCAGAACATGCCGCAGGGCATATTGACGGTGCAGGCAGGCAAGATCGTGCATCCGGAATATTCGGCCTGGCTGGCCACCATCCTGGAGACCGACGATATTGCCGGCCGCGACGTGATGGCGCTGTTGTTCAGCAACACCCAGCTGGGCGCCGATACGCTGGCGCAAATCGATGCGGTCTGGGGCGCGTGCATAGACGAAGACGCCATGAACTTTGAGTTCAACCAGCATTTGATGGTGGGCGAAATCGAAAAAACCATGCGCGATGGCCGCGTCAAAATTCTCGATCTGAACTGGTCGCCCATCCTCGACGACCATGGCAATACCTGCCGCGTGATGTTGTGCGTGCGCGATGTCACCGAATTACGCCAACTGGCGGCTGAAGCCAGCGAGCAACGGCAAGAGCTGGAAATCATTGGCGAAGTGCTGGCGGTCAGTCAGGACAAATTCCACGATTTCATCATCAGCGCGCTGCGCTTTATTGAAGACAACCAGGCACTGATCCGCTTGCACCCCAAGGGCGACAGCGAGGCGATTGCGCAGTTGTTCCGCAATATGCACACCATCAAGGGCAATGCCCGTACCTACGGCTTGCAGCATCTGACCCACATCGTGCATCAGGCGGAACACAGCTACGAAGCGCTGCGCCAGCCGCGCCCGGATCTGCCATGGGATCAACGCATGTTGCTGGATGAACTGGCGCAAGTCCGTGCGGGTGTGGAGCGCTATGCCCGCATCAATGAGGTCAGCCTCGGCCGCAAAGGCCCGGGGCGCGGCCAGGGCGAGCAATATCTGCTGGTCGATCGCGCCCAGGTGCATGACGCCTTGCATCGGCTGGAAACCGTCAATACCAACAATCTGATCGAACTGGTGGCCGCGCGCGATGCCGTGCGCAAGGCGCTGCGTTTGCTCGGCACTGAACCCTTGTCGCAAACGCTGGATAGCGTCATCGAATCGCTACCGCGGCTGGCCGCCGAGCTGGGCAAACTGGCGCCGCGTGTGGTGCTGGCTGATCACGGTTATGTGGTGCGGCATCAGGCCTCGGCGCTGCTCAAGAACGTGTTTATGCATCTGATGCGCAACGCGCTCGACCATGGCATTGAAGACGCCGATACCCGCATGGGCCACGGCAAGAGCATGGCGGGCACGCTCAAATTGCACGCCGCAGCGCATGGCGGCATGGTGCATCTGACCCTGCATGACGACGGCCGGGGTCTGGCCCTGCATCGCATCCGCGATATCGCACGGGCCAGACAATTGTTGCCGGCCGACGCGCAGCCAACCGATGAACAGATCGCGCGCCTGGTGTTTCTGCCTGGCTTCTCGACTGCCGCGGTGGTAACCGAGATTTCCGGGCGCGGCGTGGGCATGGATGCGGTGCAGGAGTTTGTCCGGCGCGAGCGTGGCGATATCGCTATCCGCTTTGAAGACCAACGCGTTGCGCGGCCTTCCGCGCTTTCAGCACCGTGGTCAGCTTGCCGGAAGCGCTGTTTGAACATATCGAAACGCCGGTGATTCATGGCGTTTCGACTGCGGCGACGATCTAGTCGCGCGCACTAAATTTTGTAGCTAATCAAATAAGGAAGTAGGCAATGGCCAGATTCTGGTGGTTGATGATTCCAGCACGGTACGCACCGAAGTCAGCGAGTTTCTCAAGAGCGCTGGCCTGAGCGTCACCGTGGCGGTGGATGGCAAGGATGGCCTCGACAAACTGCGCGCCGACAGCGGCATCAAGCTCGTGGTGAGCGACGTCAACATGCCCAATATGGACGGCCTGACCATGGCCGAAAAAAATCCGCGGCGAGCTGCGCAACAGCGCCGTCAACATCGTGATGCTGACCACCGAGAACAGCCCGGCCATGAAAGAACGCGGCAAGGCGGCCGGTATCAAGGGCTGGATCGTCAAGCCGTTTAATGGCGATGCCGTGGTCGCTACGTTCAAGAAACTGGTTAACTGATCACGGGGTTTCGGTACTGATCATGATGAACACCCTGTGGAGTGCGCTGGCCGGTCTGAGCGCAGGCTTGTTGTTGGCCGTGGCCTGGGCGTGGCATGCGCACGGCCAGCGCCGTGTGTTGCAACAACGTTTGCGTGAGCGCGATCAACGTCTGGCCGGCTGATGCAACATCTGGCGCCCGAAGACGTGGCCCGCCAGCTGCAACCGCTACAGGCTGAAGTGGCCGCGCTGCAACAGCATCTGAACGTGCAACAGCAGGCGCATCAGGCCGAACTGGGCGCGCAGCAAGAACGCGCGGCCAGCGAGCGCCAGCGCTGGCACGAGCAACAGGCCGCAGAACATCGCAACCAGTTGGGGCGCTTGCGCAGCGAGTTTGCCGCTGAACACGCCACGCTGAAACAGGACATCGAATCGTTGCTCGGCATCGTGCGCATCGTTGAGCGCTGGCACGATGAACTGCAGGGCATCCTGGCCAATAACCGCCATCTGAAGGCGCAAAACGAAGAGTTTGCCCGCATCGTAAAAAAACGTGGTGATGCTGGCGCTGAACGCCGCCATCGAGGCCGCCCGCGCCGGTGAACATGGGCGTGGCTTTGCCGTGGTGGCCGATGGCGTGCGCGCGCTGGCGCTCAACTCGGCCGAAGTGGCGCGGCAATACCAGCAGAACCTGGACAAGAACGATCTGATCACCACCACCACCTTCCAGGACATGCAGGCCAGCGGCAATCTGATCCGCACCGCGGTCTTCGGCCTGCGCACCACCGCCGACAAGATCCAGGCCACCATGGCCCAGGCCGAGCAGGATTGATCGCATGTTCAGCCAGAGCGCGCTTGAGAATATCTACACGCTGTTCGAGCAATCCATCCACGACAACGCCATCGCCAGCGCCGACGACGTCTGCGTGGTCGAACGCACGGCCTGGCCCGACACCAGCGGGCGGCCCGGGCATGCGGTGGTGCTGAATATTTCTTCTTATCTGTTCCGCATCATCGCCTTGTTCGACTTTGAAGCCGACCGCGCCACCGGCACGCATCTGGCCTTGCGCGGCCGTTCTGCCAACGCGCTGGAAGGCCAGGCGCTGGTGGATGTGTTGGGTGAGCTGGTCAATATGATTTGCGGTTCGGTGAATCGCAGCCTGTGCGTGGCGTTCCGCCATGCCGCCATGTCGACACCGTTTGTGCTGGAACGCCATTGCGCGCGTTACATCAACGAAATCGCCCCGACCGCGCAGCAGACTTTTGCGATTACGCTGAATGACGCGGTGCGCTTTGGCTTGACGCTCAGCCTGTGCGCCGCGCCCGACAGCGACATCGATTTCCGCCTGGCGCCCGCGCCGGTGGAAGAAGCGGTGGCGGGCGAGCTGGAATTTTTTTTAGCCGTGGTCGCTGCAGGCCCACCGCGCATACATGAGTGCGTGCGGCGGCAGCGTTGCGCTCCTATAATTGCGGCCCATGCAATCACCCGATCTTAATCTGCTCTTTGCGCTGGATGTGCTGCTGGAAGAAGGCTCCGTAGTCGGCGCCGCGCGGCGCATGAATCTGAGCGCGCCGGCCATGAGCCGCACCCTGGCGCGCATCCGCAACGCCATCGGCGATCCTGTGTTTGTAAAAGTCGGCCGCAAAATGGTGCCGACGCCCTACGCGCTGTCCTTGCGCGAGCGCGTGCACAGTTCGGTTGAAGGCGCGCGCCAGTTGTTGCAGCCCGAGCGCGCGGTCGATCTGGCCAGCCTGAAGCGGCATTTCAACCTGCATGCCAACGATGTATTCCTCAGCGCGTTTGGCCAGACCGTGCTGGGCCGGGTACGTAGCGAAGCGCCGCAGGTGGTGCTGCGTTTTGCGCCCGAGAGCGAATCTGAGGATTCAGTGTTACGCGACGGCAAGGTCGATCTGTATATCAGCGCCATGCGGCCCATGGGCCCGGACGTGCATATACAGACGCTGTTTACCACCCGGTTTGTCGGGCTGGCGCGCGCCGATCACCCCATCTTTGATGCGGAAATTACGCCGCAGCGCTTTGCCAGCTATGGCCAGATCAGCGTGTCGCGCCGGGCCGCGCCAGCGGGCCGATCGACACGGCTTTGCAGGCGCTGGGTCTGGCGCGCCAGGTGTCGCTGGTGGTGCCGACGTTTCATTCCGGCGTGTTCATGCTGGAAGCCTCCGACTGATCTTGCCCCTGAGCGAACATGTGGCCGCCGCCGTGCAGCGCATGGGTATCCGGGCACGCGCCTTTGCCTTGCCGCTGCCGCTGGAAACCGTGGTGATGGTGCAGGGTTGGCATCCGCGTTATCAGAACGACGGGGCGCATCAATGGCTGCGGCGGATTATCCGCGAGGTCTGCACGGCCGATGCCGCCGCGTTCTGACCGCATTGATGCGTGCGCCAGACGCACGCGAGTAATGCAAACGTTGCAGTTTTCGCGGTGATGCGCGCTCCCTAGACTTCCGTCATTCATTCTGAAGACGGAAGCCCGCCGTGAATTCTGTTGCATCTCCTGCGCACCTGCAGCCCGTGGCCGCTACGCCGCATCCGCCTCGCTTCGGCGGCCGCATCCTGACTGGCCTGGCGGGGGTTCTGCTGGCGGTGGTCATGGCGCAACTCAACGACCACGTCACCGAAGTAGCCATGCCCGACTTGCGCGGCGCGCTGGGCCTGAGCGCCGATGCGGGCAGCTGGATGCGCACGCTGTATCAGGTGACGCAGGTGGCGGCAATGATGTTTGCGCCGTGGTTTGCCGGCACCTTTACGCTACGGCGTTTCACCATTGCGGCTGTCTGCGTCTTTGCGCTGTTGGGGCTGGCTTTGCCGTTTGCACGCGCAGAAGGTTTGCTGTTGACGCTGCGCGCGTTACAAGGCCTGGCGGGCGGCTGCCTGCCGCCGATGTTGATGACGGTGGCGCTGCGTTTTCTACCTGCCGGCATCAAGCTGTACGGCCTGGCCGCCTATGCCCTCACCGCCACTTTTGCGCCCAACCTGGGCACGCCGCTGGCGGCGTTGTGGTCCGACTATGTGGCTGGCGTTGGCTGTTCTGGCAAATCGTGCCGCTGGCCGCCTTGTCGGTGGCCATGATGGCGTGGGGGCTGCCGCAAGACCCGCTGCGGCTGGAACGTTTCCGTCAGTTTGATACGCGCGGCGTGCTGTTGGGTTTTCCCGCCATCGCCATGCTGGTGACGGCCTTTGAACAGGCACGCGGCTGGGGTGGAGCGATTCACCGTTGATTTGCCTGTTGTTGATTGCGGGTTCGCTGCTCCTGCTGCTGTTTCTGCTTAACGAATGGTTCCACCCGCTGCCGTTTTTTAAACTCCAGTTGTTGGCCCGACGTAACCTCAGCCACGCGTTGATTACCCTCGGCGGCGTGTTGCTGGTGCTGGTTGCCGTGCCCGCCATCCCGGCGGGATATCTGAGCGAAGTGCAAGGCTATCGCCCGCTGCAACTGGCCCCCTTGGCTTTGTGGGTGGCGCTGCCGCAACTGCTGGCGCTGCCCGCCGTGGCTGCACTTTGCAATCTGCGGCAAGTGGATTGCCGCTGGGTGCTGGCCACCGGCCTTGCTTGATCGGACTGTCTTGCCTGCTTGGCGGCAGCATGAGCTCGGCTGGATACGCCCGCATTTTTATGCGGTGCAGCTGATCCAGATTGTGGCGCAACCGATGGCGGTGCTGCCGTTGCTGATGCTGGCCACCAACGGCATGACGCCGCAGGAGGGCCCGTTCGCTTCCGCCTGGTTTAACACCGTCAAAGGGTTCGCCGTGGTGGTGGGCACCGGCTTGACCGAAGGCGTGTCCACGCTGCGCGAACGCTTTCATTCCAATGTGCTGGTCGATCAGTTGGGCAACCGTCCCTATGTGCCGGGTCTGCTGCAAAACAAGCTGGCCAGCCTGCCAGGTCTGGATCATCCCTCGTTGCTGGCGCTGATGGATGCGCATATCCGGCAGCAGGCGTTGGTGCTGGCCTCCGCCGATGTATTGCGCCTGATGGCGCTGGTGGCTGTGGCGTTGCTGCTACTCATCCCCTTTCTGCCTACCCGTATCTATCCACCCGGTGCGCTGGTGCATCCTGTTTCCCCTTAAAGGTTGTTTCTTATGTCTGTATCTCCAAAGCAAAAAAAAGCGCTATATCGCGGCCGCCCTTGGTGTGCTGCTGCTGGGCGCGGCGGCCGTGCTGGCGCTGGCCTGCCACGCATCCGGCGGGCAAAGCACCGACGACGCCTATGTCAGCGCTGATTTCACCCTGGTGTCCCCGCGCGTGGCGGGCCAGATCAGCACGTTGGCGGTCGAAGACAATCAGCCGTGCGCAAAGGCCAACTGTTGGCGCGCATTGATGACCGCGACTATGTCAATGCCGTGACTTCCGCCGCGGCCAATGTCGCCATCGCGCGCGCTGCCACTGATCATGTGCTGGCCAGCCTCACGCAGCAGCAGTCCGTCATCGAGCAAGCGCGCG
>BBFD01000192.1 GCA_001313065.1 Silvimonas sp. JCM 19000 | reverse complement strand
CCTCTGATCCGCCAGCAAATCTTTTGTTAAAGATTCTTTAACGCGGCTAGACGCCTGCTTTTAGCGATCTGGTTTAATCCATGCTTAAAACACGCCCGGAATTTTTTTCAGGTATCTAATATAAGTGGCGTAATCCGAGCCAGATATCTGCGTGCAAAGGCGTGCCGCTTGATGCCAGCCCCGACAGGCCCCACCATCCCTCCCTATCGCCCGCATTAAAGAATGCATTGATAAGGAGCAACAATATGGCCAAGGTCTTGATGTATACCACTGGGGTTTGCCCGTTCTGTGTCATGGCCGAACGCTTGCTGGCTCAGCGCGGCGTTGAGCAGATCGACAAGATACGTGTCGATCTGGAGCCCGGTCGCAAGCAGGAAATGATGGAGCGCACCGGCCGCCGTACCGTGCCGCAGATCTATATCGGCGATACGCATGTGGGTGGTTTTGATGATCTGTCGGCGCTGGATCGGGCCGGTGGTCTGGCGCCCTTACTGGCGGATGACTGAAGCTGGCAGCGCCCGGACTTTCGTGCGATGATTTCGGCCGCAGTCATGGCCCACTGCAAGCCATGACCCGAATGCTGTTCGAGCAGCATTCTGTAAAACACGAGATGGTTTTTTTTAAATCAAGAAGCGCGCGGCCCCGCCGCAATACAAGGAAGGATGTCGCGATGAGCGAACAGAACCAAGACGCGAAGCAACCGGTTTTCGCGATTCAGAAAGTGTATGTCAAAGACGTTTCGCTGGAATCGCCGAACAGCCCCGGCGCTTTTATGGAACAAGAAACCCCTGAGTTCAGCGTGCAGTTCCGCAATCAGGCCACCGGCTTTGACAATGGCTTCTATGAAGCCCAGCTGACCGCCACCATTCAGGCCAAGGTTGGCGAACGCACCCTGTTCCTGGTTGAAGCGACGCAAGCGGGTCTGTTCTCGATCGAAAACATTCCGGCAGAAGAAATGGAACCGCTGCTGGGTATCGGTTGCCCGAGCATTCTGTTCCCGTATCTGCGCGAAGCCGTGTCTGATCTGACCACCCGCGCCGGCTTTATGCCTTTCCTGCTGCAACCGATCAATTTTGAAGCCATCTATCTGCAGCAACGCGCTCAGCAAGCTGAAGCCGCCAATGCCGATGCAACGACTCACTAAGTCGCTGCTCACCGCGCTGCTGCTGTGCAGTGGCGCGGTGCATGCACTCGATATCCGCTCGGCCTCTCATCACGGCGTTGTGCTGTACCAGGCGCCGCAAGATTCCGCAAAAAAAAGCTGTTTGTGATCAGCCGCAACACGCCGCTCGAGGTGCTGTCTGAAGCAGACGCATGGGCACGCGTGCGCGATCGCGATGGCACGCTGGCCTGGGTGCACAAGGCCGATCTATCCAATAAGCATATTGTCGTGGCCACCAAAGCGCTGGATGTGCGCCAGCAGGCGGATCTGTCTTCGCCCGTGGTATTGCATGCCGACAAGGATGTGTTGTTCGAACTCGTCGATAACAACCGCGCGGGCTGGCTCAAGGTCAAGCATCGCGACGGCGCGACGGGTTTTGTTCGTATCGAAGAGGTTTGGGGCGCATGAAACTTGCAGTTCTGGGCGCAGGCGCCTGGGGTACCGCGCTGGCGATCCGTTTTGCTGGTCAGCACCAGGTGGCGCTTTGGTGTCGCGACCAGCAACAGGCCAGCGATATGCAGGCCGCCCGCGCCAATATCCGTTATCTGGCTGATTCGCCGTTTCCCGATAGTTTGAGTGTGCATGCCGATCTTGCCGTCGCCATCGCTGGCGCGGAGCTGATCTTGCTGGTCACGCCCTTGTCTGGCCTGCGCCCGACACTGAAGGCGTTGACGGCGGCCGGTTCGCGCGCGCCTGTGCTGTGGGCCTGTAAAGGGCTGGAAGCGGGCACGATGAAATTTCCGCATCAGGTGGCCGAAGAAGAAATGCCGGCTGATGTGCCACGCGGCATGCTGTCGGGTCCCAGCTTTGCGCAAGAAGTGGCGCGCGGTCTGCCATCTGCGGTGACGATTGCCGCCAGCGACGGCGAATTTGCGCAGCGCACGGCCAATGCGCTGAATACGTCGGTCTTGCGTTTGTATGCCAGCGACGATCTGGTGGGTGTCGAAATCGGCGCTGCCGTCAAAAAACGTATTGGCCATCGCCGCCGGCATTTGCGACGGGATGAATTACGGTTTGAATGCCCGTGCCGCTTTGCTGACGCGTGGTCTGGCAGAAATGGCGCGCTTTGGCGCGGCGCAAGGCGCCCGGCCGGAAACCTTTATGGGCCTGGCCGGCATCGGCGATTTGCTGCTGACAGCCACCGGTGACCTGTCGCGCAACCGACGCGTGGGTTTGCTGCTGGCAGAGGGGCTCAAGCTGGATGATGTGCTGCAGAACCTTGGTCACGTTGCCGAAGGCGTTCCGGCGGCACGCGAAGTCTGGCGCCAGGCGCAAGCGCTGGGCGTCGATATGCCGATTACTGCCGGTGTCTGTCGCGTGTTGTTTGAAGATGCCGCAGTAGCCGATGTATTACAGACCCTGATGGGGCGCGCACCGCGTCGCGAAGGCGAATAAGGCTGACCACCGCGCTGACGGAAAGCTTGATCGCCCCTCTCTAACGCCCGGTTTTTTCCGGGCGTTTTTTGTTTCTGCAGATAAGTTGCGCCACTGATCGCACGTCAGCAAACGATCATGATTCTGCAACAAACGACGCGTAGCGTCGGGCGCACAAACCCACGGAGATGTGCCATGTCCGACGCTACTACGTTCGAGGCCGCACGCAGCGGCCCACGCCCCTCGCTCGAAAAACAGAACGGCCCGCTGGCGATCGGCCTGTTCGGTTTGTTGCTGCTCGGCGGCATTGTTTTTTTTACGGTTTTCAGCTCGCGCACGATATTGACGCCGCAGCCACCGCCACCAGCAGTTGGCTGCCCTATATCCTGCTGGGCGTCGCCTTGCTGATTGCGCTCGGCTTTGAGTTCGTCAACGGCTTTCATGACACCGCCAATGCCGTCGCCACTGTCATCTACACGCATTCGCTGCCCGCCACCTTTGCCGTGGTCTGGTCCGGTTTCTTTAATTTTCTGGGCGTGCTGTTTTCTAGTGGCGCGGTGGCGTTTGGCATCATTTCGCTCCTGCCGGTCGAGCTGATTCTGCATGTGGGCAGCCACGCCGGTTTCGCCATGGTGTTTGCGCTGTTGATCGCGTCCATCATCTGGAACCTGGGGACGTGGTGGCTGGGCTTGCCCGCGTCCAGCTCGCATACGCTGATTGGTTCGATTATCGGCGTGGGTCTGGCCAATCAGTTGATGTCAGGCGGCAACGGGCACACCACGGGCGTGGATTGGTCGCAAGTGCTTAATGTGGGCAAGTCGCTGCTGTTGTCGCCGCTGGTGGGCTTCTTTTGCGCCGCGCTGCTGTTGTTGTTGATGAAATTGCTGGTGCGCGCCCCGGCTTTGTACAAAGAGCCGAAAACCAATGCCCCGCCGCCGTGGTGGATCCGTGGCCTGCTGGTGCTGACCTGCACTGGCGTCAGCTTTGCTCATGGTTCCAATGACGGGCAGAAAGGCATGGGCTGATCATGCTGATCCTGATCGGGATCTTGCCGACCACCTACGCGCTGAACCGCGCGCTGCCGCAGCAGGAGGTGGTCACGTTTCAGGCGGTGTCGCAGCAAGTGCAGGCCACGTTAAAGCAACACAGCGCTGACCCGGCACCGCAGGACTATCGTGCGGCCGTGCAACGCTTTATCCAGACCCGCAGCATTGCGCCGGACACCTTGCCCGCCGTTACGGCACTCGCTGGCGCGATCGCCAATCAGACGGCGCAATACGACACGTTGAACCGTTTGCCCAATACCGTGGTGCAGAACGTACGCAATGACATGTACCTGAACTCCGAAGCGCTGCGCTTATTGCTTAAAGACGCGCATAGCCCGCTTAGCGGCGATGATGCGGTGGTGGTCGCCAACTATCGCAAGACCCTGGATAACGCCACCCGCTTTATCCCGACCTGGGTCAAGATTGCCGTCGCCATTGCGCTCGGCCTGGGCACGCTGGTGGGCTGGAAACGCATCGTGGTCACGGTGGGAGAGAAGATAGGCAAGAGCCACCTGACCTACGCGCAAGGCGCCAGCGCCGAGTTGGTGGCAATGACCACGATTGCCGCGGCCGACATGTATGGGCTGCCGGTCAGCACCACCCATGTGTTGTCGTCGGGCATTGCCGGCACCATGGCGGCCAATCACTCGGGCCTGCAGATGAGCACGGTGCGCAATTTGCTGATGGCATGGGTGCTGACGCTGCCCGCCGCAATGGCGCTGGCCGGCGGCTTGTACTGGATTTTCAGTCAGTTGGGTAGCTGATGCTGCCGTCAGCTTGGCAAAAAAAACGGGCGCGGTGGCGCCCGTTTTCAGTTAGCTGGCATCGCGCAAGAACTGCCGTTGTGCCGCCACAAAATCAGCCAGATGCGACAAGAACGGCACATGCGCCGCGCCGCGGTGCGTTACCAACTGCGCGCCGGCGATCTGTTCCGCCAGCCACTGCCCCGCAGCCAGCGGCGTCATGGCATCGCGATCGCCATATTGCAGCAGCACGGGCAGCGCCAGCTTGCCCACCTCTGCGCGCAAATCGGTGTCGCGCAAGATGTCGAGACCGGCCTTGAGCGCGGCCGCGTCGGGTTCACCATGGCCAAATAAATCATCGATCAGCTGCCGTGCCAGCTCGCGTGCTTCGCCGCCACCCATGGTTTGCAGCGCGACAAAGCGCTTGAGCGTACCGCGCCAGTCGCCGCCGAGATGATCGGTGAACTGCTGCAACACCGGCAGCGGCGTCGCGCACGGCCAGTCAGCGCGCTGGGCAAAACTGGGCGACGCGGCCACCAGCGTGAGCGAGCGCACCTTTTCGGATTGCTGCAAAGCCCATTGCGTGGCCACTGCCCCGCCCAGCGACCAGCCGACCACATGCACCGGCAACGGAAACGCCGCGTCCACCGCGCTCACCAGTTGATCCAGCGTATACGGCGTGATGCTGTCACTCCGCCCGCAGCCGGGCAGATCGACGCGATGGCAGCAAAATTCGTCCGCCAGTGCCGCAGTAACCTGGCGCCAGACCATGCCATTCATGGCCCAACCGTGCAGAAACACCACGTCGGCGCCTTGGCCGATGCTTTCAAAATACAGGCTCACCGCGTTTTTTCCTGTCAGAGGCGTCGCGGCAAGTTGCCGCAGAATATCGATCAGATCATCGGCCAGTTGCGTCACGGCGGCAGCGTCATGCGCGGCCGACAAAGTGATGCGCAGGCGTGGCGACGGTACCGTAGGCGGACGGATGGCGGCCACCCAATGCCCGCGTTCGCGTAAAGCCTGCGAGGCCGCCAGCGCGGTAGCGCTATCTGGCATCAGCACCGGCTGGATCGGGGTGGACGAAGGCATCAACGCCACCTGCGCTGCCAGCAAGCGCGTGCGCAGATTGGCGATATGGCTACGCAGCGTGGCGCGCCGTTCGGGTTCGGACTGGATTACCGCCAGGCTGGCCAGCGTCACCGCCCCCAGCAGCGCTGGCGCGGCAGTGGTATAGATGTAGGGCCGCGCATGGTTGATCAGATAATCGATCACCACCGCCTCCGCTGCGACAAAAGCGCCGGCGCTCCGGCGGCCTTGCCCAGCGTGGCCAGATAGATCAGCCGGGGCGAGTCGATATGCGCCGCCGCCATGGCGCCGCGCCCGTCGCCAAGCACGCCAAAACCGTGGGCATCGTCAATAAACAGCCAGGCATCGTGCGCCTCGGCCAGCGCCAGCAACTCCGCCAGCGGCGCCTGATCGCCGTCCATGCTGAACACAGCATCGGCCACGATCAACTTGCGCCGGGCGGGCGTATGCGCCAGCAGATGCGCCAGTTGCGCCAGATCATTGTGGGCATAACGCTTGAAACTGGCGCGCGACAACATGCAGGCGTCGTTCAGCGAGGCATGGTTGAGCTTGTCGGCAAACACGGCGTCCTCGCGCCCCAGCAGCCCGGTGATGACCGCCAGATTGCCAGATAACCGGTGGCAAAAGTCAGCGCGGCGGGTTTACCGACAAAGGCGGCCAGCGCGTCTTCGGCGTCTTGATGCGGCTGTTGGTGGCCGCACACCAGATGCGATGCGCCACTACCCACGCCCCACTGCGCCGCTGCGTCCTGCGCTGCGGCGATCAGACGCGGATGATGGGCCAGGCCTAGATAATCATTGCTACAAAAAATTATTCAGCGACTGCCCTGCCACCGTCACCACTGGCCCCTGCGGCGATTGCAGCAAGGGGCGTTGGCGATACAGATGATCAGCGCGGCGCTGGGTCAGTTCGTCTGCCAGCGTGGCAAACGGCGAAGAAGGATGCGGGGTTTGAGCCATGGCCGCGATTGTACGACAAGCCCGGCCTAGGCCAGCAGCACTCGCCACAGCGCATATACCACCAGCCGGCGCCGATGCCCCACAGCAGATGGCGCGTGCGCCAGACGATCACCCGGTGACCAGTGCGCCAGCCAGCTGTGCGTTATGCCAGCTTAGCCAGAGCTGGTCGTCGTGCAGCAACACGGCGGGGACGGTGATGGCGGTCAGCACCGCAGTCGGCACGTAATCAAGCGCTTGCTTCAGCCGTGGCGGAATCTGCCACCGCGCAACCACAAACCGGCGCGCACCGGATAAGTGACGGCCGCCATGCCCAGCAATAACAGCAGCGTATTCATGGCTTGTCCTCCGCTTTGGGAGCAAGTAGCACGCCAACGCCAATTCCCACCAGCGCGGCCACCATCAGGCCCAGCTTGTAGGGTAATTCACGCGCCGCAATCGCGACGACGGCAGCAGCCAGCGCCGCTGCCACATGCGAACGATCTTTGAGCAGTGGCACCACGATGCCGACAAAGGTGGCCACCATGGCAAATTCAAGGCCCCAACCGGCAATGCCGGGCAGGCTATGGCCCAGCACGATGCCCATACCGGTCCAGAACAACCAGTTGCTGAACATGGCCAGCGCCGAGCCCATATAAAAGCGCGCCAGATGCACCGGCTCGCCGCTGTCGAGCTTGTGAAACACGATGGCAAAGGTCTCATCGGTGAGAAACCACGCCATGCCCGCGCGCCAACTGCGCGGCAAAGTGCTGACGGCAGGCAGCAAGGCCGCGCTATACAGGGCGTGGCGCAAGTTAACAATAAAGGTGGTCGCGATGATGATGGGCGCGGCCGTGCCGGTGGCGAGCAGGGTTACGGCGATAAACTGGCTGGCCCCGCCATACACCAGGGCCGACATCAGGAAGGTGGCCCAGACCGGTAATCCGTGCGAAATGGCCAGCGTGCCGTAGATAACGCCAAAGGGCGCGGCGCCGATCAGCATAGGCAGCGTGTCACGCGCGCTTGCCAGAAGCCAGCGGGATGCAGGTGGGGCGCGGACGGCGCCGTGGGGGTTGCGAGAGAAGTCATGGCCCGCATTCTAGCGGAGACCTGCTGTTTCGCCTCGGCACAGTGCCTGCTGCGGCGCAGCCAAACAGTGCATAATTGCGCCGACAAAAAAAAGCAAGACGACCCGCTCCCATGCCTACCCGATTTCGCTGGCACCATCCGCAATGCCTTGCTCCGCGCGCCTTGCAGCCCTGGCTGAGCGAACGCGGCTCGCTGACCGCCCGCCTGGTGGCGCACTATCCAGCGTTCAGCGTGCGCGTCTTGCGCCAGCGTGAGCAGGCGCCGCACGCCGACGAACTGGCCACCTTGCAACTACCGCGCCGCGTGCGCGTACTAACGCGCGATGTGTTGTTACTGAGCGCAGAGATGCCGCTGGTGTATGCGCATAGCGTGGCTTCGCGCAGCGCGGTGCGCGGCGGTTTCCGGCGGCTGAAGGCATCGGCAATCGCTCGCTCGGTTCCATGCTGTTTGCCGACC
>BBFD01000191.1 GCA_001313065.1 Silvimonas sp. JCM 19000 | reverse complement strand
CGGCATTGCCGATGCGGCGGGCCAGGTCGAGCGCCACATAAGAAGCAAACCAGGCAATCAATACAGAAACGACCACCAGCGGGGGTGACCACGAAACCGGCAGCCAGAACGTCATTCACCGGCTCCTGTGCGGGCCGGAAGCGCGTTGCGGGCAGAATGAGACAAGGTACGAAATAGCGGCATGCAAACATCATAGAGCTTTTGCGCCGCCTGAGTGTGTCAGACGATGTATTGATGCGGCAGGATCAAGGGGGCGTACTGGCGCGTTGCTGCACCATGGCGCGATTGCCGCTCACGATTTCGTACTGGCGAAACGCATCCCGTATCGCCTCGCGCAACACCTCGTCTTCCCACGGCTTGCCCAACACTTTGTACAGATCGCCCCGGTTGACGGCAGCAATGACGCTGGCAAATTCGGAATAACCGGTGAGCAAAATCCGCACGATATCGGGGTAGAGCTTTTTTAACGCGATGCAGAAAATCGGTGCCGGCCAGGTCGGGCATATTGTGGTCGCTGATCACCACGCCCACCTGGCGCGTGGCCAGGATGTCCAGTGCCGCCTCGGTGCTGCTGGCTTCCAGCACTTGCCAGCCATCACGGCGCAAGCTGCGGTTGATCTGGCCGAGCGAATCGGCGTCATCGTCCACCACCAGCAAGGTAAAGCGCGCGGCGTCGATGTCTTCTTCCAGATCCAGCTTGCGATCATCGCGCAGCAACTGCAGCAGCTCGTTTTCGGGTAGCGGACGGCTGAATAAAAAAAGCCCTGCATTTCGTGGCAGAACTGTTTGCGCAAATAGCCGAGCTGGCTGTCGTTCTCCACGCCTTCGGCGATGGTCGACAAACCCAGGCTGTGCGCCATCGCCACAATGGCGCGGACCAGGGCGGCGCTTTCGGTTTTGATGGCGACATCGCGGATAAACGATTTATCGATCTTGATGCGATCGATCGGAAACCGCTGCAGATAAGCCAGCGACGAATAGCCGGTACCAAAGTCATCCAGGCTCAGGCTGACCCCGAGGGCTTTAAGGTCATGCATGACCTGAATAATGCGGTCGGCGTTTTCCAGAATCAGCGATTCGGTCAGCTCCAGCTCCAGCCATTCCGGGGCCAGCCCGGTCTCTTGCAAGGCGCGTTTGACCACGTTGACGATGCCGGAGAGACGGAACTGCTGCACCGACATATTCACCGCAATCTGCACTTGCGGCAGCCCGGCGTCTTGCCAGCCGCGCGCTTGGCACAGGCCGTGCGCAATACCCATTCGCCCACGGCCGGCATCATGCCGCATTCTTCCATCATCGGAATGAACTGGGCCGGGCCGACCAGGCCTTTTTTTTCGGGATGGCGCCAGCGCAACAAAGCCTCAACGCCGACGATGGCGCCGGTTTTGAGATTAAGTTGTGGCTGAAAAAAACAACTCGAACTCTTCGCGTTCAAGCGCACGATGCAAATCAGCTTCGAGTTGCAAGCGTTGTTCCAGACCTTTTTTTCGAGGTCGGCGCTGTAATAGCGCAAACCGCCTTCCTGCGCGGCGCGTTCGGCCGCTGCGCGAGCGCGGCGCAACAAGTAGCGCACATCGCTTTCATGCAGCGGATAGATGGCGACGCCGATGCCGGCATTCAAAAAACACTTCCTGGCCATCCACTTGCACGCTTTGCTGCAACACGCTGTGGACATGGTGGATGAGCGCGCCGACCGCATTGCTGCCGGGAAAGCCGGGAAAGGCCAGTGCAAATTCATCGGCACCCAGTTGCGCCAGAATGCCGTCGTAGCCGCGATAGGCTTCCAGCCGTTGCGCCAGCGTGCGCAAGGCACCGTCGACGGCCTGATGGCCGAGGATCTGGATGACCTGATCCAGCCGGCGCAATTTGATATCAAGCAAAGTCAGATAACGGGCTTCGCCCGGCGCGCCTGGGTGATCTGCTGCATGCGCTGTTCCAGCAGAATGCGGTTGGGCAGGCCGGTCTGCGCTTCGTAATAGGCCAGGTAATGAATGCGCGATTCGGCGGCCGAACGTTGCTGGATGCCCAGCATATGTTCCAGCGCAAAGGCGACGTTGTCGGCCACTTCGCGCAGCAGATTGCAGAGCGCATCGTCGAAGGTGCCGGCCTGCGTGGCCAGCAGGTTCAGCACGCAGCTGACGCGGCCGCTTTCGCGTACCGGGATGGCGGCCGCAGCATAAATGCCGCTATCAACCAGCGCCCGCGATTCGTCGTCATCCTGCGTGGATAAATCGTTGTTGAATTGCGCTTCGCCTGCTTCCCGTGCGCGTCGGGCCAGTGTGCAGGTGGCGCCAAAGCGGCGCAGCCAGTGATCCTGATCGCCCCAATAGGTGAGCGGGCGCAAGTCGGCCGAATCGGGTTCGACCAGGCCCGCCCAGGCAAAGCGGAACAACCCGCTCTCACCAAACGCCCGACACAGATTCAATAACAACTCATCGGGGCTGTGCGTATCCAGCGTGATGCGGTTGATGCGGCTAAGCAGGCCAAACAGGCCTACGCTGCGCGCCGAATCGGTGGGCGAGGTGAATTCAGGCATCGGCGTCCGTACCCGGTGCGGCGCCGGTGTCGACTTTGAGCAACTTGTTGACGGTTTGCAGCAGCTGCCAGCGGTCGAGCGGCTTTTGCACAAAGCCGTCCACGCCGCAGCTGATGGCACGCTGTGCGACGGCGGGGTCGTCCAGCGCGGACACCACCACCAACGGGATATCCGCCGTGCGCGGGTTCCCTTTAAGCTGTCGGGCCAGTTCAAAACCGTCGACCCCGGGCATCATCAAATCAAGCAGGATGATGTCTGGATGATCGGCATCGGCCAGTTGCAGCGCCTGCTGCGCGCTGCTGGCTTCAATGGGCTTATGCCCTTCAGTGCTGATAAAAAATATTCAGCAATTTACGGTTGTATTCATCGTCATCAACGATCAATACATTGGCCCCCGGAATACGTCGCATATCGCCTCTCTTTGTGCACCGGTGTGCGCCATGCTGTTTTCCTGTCGGCACCAGCCGACCACATGGTCTGCTCCACCTGGGTGCGATTTACGCCCCGTTGTTATTCGACCTCCGCACACGTTTGCGCTGGCCGCCGCTGTGAGGTCGGCGGAACCGTTACCGGTTGAGTCGGGTGTCATATGCTCAGCACTCTGGCAAATGCTTACACACAACATCAGGCATCGAGTGCCTGTATGAGTGCAGTTTAGCCACAAAAAAACGCGGTGATGACAGTCAAATCATGCTTTGCTGATATTTGGTGAGCGCTTTTTCACAGCTTTGTAGGAAAACACCTGACAACATCCTACGGATCGCGTCAGCATTTGACTGAGCAAGCGCGCAACCCGCACCAATGCTGGGCCCGTTATTGATGCGGGATAGGGCGGAGCGCGGGGCGCGCTCGTCGGCTCATGGCTGCCGGGGTCAAACAAGCGTCGCAAAAAAAGCCGCGCCACAGGGGCGCGGCGACGGATGGAAGCGCGGCCGCCAGGGCGGTCAGTTTGGCGCAGGGTTACCGACGTAAATTCAGGCGCCTGCATTGTTTGACGGGCAGGCTACGCAGGCGCCAAGCCACGGCAATGCTCAGCATCAGGATCAGCACCAGCGCCGCCGCCACGCCAGACCAGCCGCCACGATGCCAGAACAAACCAGATAGAGAGCCCACCAGGCTGCTGCCCAGGTAATACGCGCTCAGGTACAAGGCCGAGGCCAGGGCTTTGGCCGGACCGGCACGGCGCCCCACCCAGCTGCTGGCGGTGGTATGGCCGGCAAAGAAGGCAAAAGTAAACAGGCCTATGCCGACCACTACCAGCGGCAACCAGTCCGACAAGGTGAGAACCAGCCCGGCCAGCATCAGCAACTTGGTGCCCCACAGCACGCGCCGACGGCCTATCCGGTCGGCCAGGCGGCCAGACCAGGTGGAGGCCACGGTGCCGGTCAGATACAGCGCAAAAATGCAACCAATCGCGGCATCGGACAAATTGAACGGCGCGCGTTCCAGCCGAAAGCCGATGTAGTTGTACAGGCTGACAAAGCAGCCCATCAGCAGAAAGCCGACGCAGAACAGCCACGGCAGACCCTCATCGGCAAACAGCGCTTTGATCGCTTGCGCCAGGCAAGCCGGCCCACGCGGCTGGTGGGCAGCGGCCGCGCTACAAAATGGCGCGACGCCGGCAGATTGCGCCAGAAGACGGTGGCGGCAATCAGACCGGTGGCGCCGACCAGCGCGCCAGCCAGACGCCATGAGGTGAAATCGGCAATAAACGAAGTGGCGAGACGGCCGCTCATGCCACCCAGCGCGGTACCTGCGATATACACGCCCATGGCCGCGCCGAGCGAGGCCGGATCGATTTCTTCGCCCAGATACGCCATCGCCACGGCCGGCAAGCCCGCCAGCACCATGCCCGAGAGTGCCCGCAAAATCAGCATGCTGCTGTAGCCCGGCGCAGCGGCCGTCAGCATGGTCAATATGGCGGCGGCGAACATGGCGCAGCACATCACCGGCTTGCGCCCGTAGCGGTCGGCCAGAAAACTGGCCGGAATCAGTGCCAGCGCCAAGCACCGGTGGCTGCAGAAAGCGTGACGCTGCTGGCGGCAGGGCTGATGCCAAACACCCGCGCAAACAGCGGCAGCAGCGGCTGCACCCAGTACAGCAACCAGAACGTGGAAAATCCGCCGAGAAACAGCGCCAGATTGGTCCGTTTGAATTCGGGCGTGCCCGCTTGAATGCGCTGGCGGCGGCGATCGGGGATGGCTGCGGTGGTGGGGGATATCGTGCTGGGCATGATGCGAACGGCATTGTTTTAAACGATGCGGCGATGTTAGGACTGCGCCTACTGCTGGTCCAATATATATTTATGCCTGTTCTGATTGGTTTGAGATATTTATCGATGGAATTGCGACATCTGCGTTACTTCGTCACCGTGGCCGAGGAACTGCATTTCACCCGCGCCGCAGCGCGCCTGCATATCGGTCAGCCGCCGCTGAGCCAGCAAATCCAGGCGCTGGAAGATGAACTGGGCGTGGCCTTGTTTGCCCGGACCAAACGCCGGGTCAGTCTGACGGCGGCGGGCGAGCGTTTTTTTTGATACACGCGCGGCAGATCCTGCAGCAAACCCGCGACGCGACCGAAGATGCGCGCCGCGCCGCGCGTGGTGAAGTGGGCGAGTTACGCATCGGCTTTACCCCGTCGCTGCCGTTTACCACCTTGCTACCCGCGTTGATCCATGCCTTCCGCGAGCGCCATCCGCATGTGACGTTAACCTTGCGCGAGATGATGACGTTGGACCAGTTGCGCGCGGTGGCGGCGGGCAAGCTGGACTTGGGTATGGTGCGCGGCGGCGATGTCGAAGCGCCGCCCAATATCAGCTTGTTGCCGTTTTTTATCTGACCCGTTGGTGGCCGTCTTGCGCCGCGATAACCCCTTGGCGGCGCAGGATAAGGTGAGCCTCGCGCAATTACGCGACCAGCCTTTTGTGACCTATCCGGCCAGTGCCGGGACTGGCATACATCGACAGATTCTGCGTTTGTGCCAGGCCGCCGGTTTTGTGCCCAACGTGGTGCAGGAGGCGCGCGAAGGCACCACGCTGATCGGGCTGGTGGCAGCGGGGCTGGGCGTGTCGATTTTGCCGGGGCCCTTGTCCTGCATCCAGGTGGAGGGCGTATGTTATCGGCCGATTTCCGACCCCGGTGCCATCAGCGTGGCCTCGCTGGCGACGCGCACCGATGATGCCTCGCCGCTGATTGCGCGCTTCAGGGAAGTCATGCAAAGCAGTACCGAGCCGCCCGCTGCCGACCGTATTCCGATGAATAGCAAGGAATAGTTTCATGAGCGCGGCTCATTTCTGCGAAAATGCTCGATTGCTCGCAACAAGACCGCACCAATGAACCCGTCGTCCACGCCCACGCCCATTTTCCAACTGCCGCAAGGTATGCAACCGCGCAAACCGGTGCCGTTTCTGCCGATGAGTCGCGCCGAAATGGACGCGCTGGGCTGGGACGAGTGCGACATCATCCTGGTGACCGGCGACGCCTATATTGATCACCCCAGCTTTGGTATGGCATTGATCGGCCGATTGCTGGAAGCGCAGGGCTTTCGCGTCGGCATTATCAGCCAGCCCGATTGGCATTCGGCGGATGGCTTCAAGGTGCTGGGCAAGCCGCGACTGTTCTTTGGCGTGACTGCCGGCAATATGGATTCGATGATCAACCGCTACACGGCGGATAAAAAGCCGCGTTCGGATGATGCGTATACCGCCAACGGCGAGGGCGGCAAACGTCCGGATCGCGCGTTGACGGTATACAGCCAGCGCTGCCGCGAAGCGTTTCCCGGGGTCGAGATCATGGCCGGTGGCATCGAAGCCAGCCTGCGCCGGATTGCGCAATACGATTACTGGAGTGACAAGTGCGGCAATCGGCACTGGTGTATGCCAAGGCCGACATTCTGCTGTTCGGCAATGCCGAGCGCGCCCTGGTCGAAGTCGCACAACGGGCCGCCGCCGGTGAGCGCCTGGCGCAAATCCGCGATGTGCGTGGCACCGCCTTTATGACGCAGCACGGCTGGATGCCCGCCGCAGACTGGACCGAGCTGGATTCGACCACGGTCGACACCCCGGGCCGCGTGGATGCACACCCCGATCCCTATGCAATGGAACCGGAAAAAAATCCAGCGAGCCAGTCACGCCGCCCGATGCAGCGCAGCCGATCCGCATTGTTTCCAAGGCTGAACGCCTGGCTGCCAAACAAGCGCAGCGCCAGAAAACCGTGGTGCGGATTCCGGCGTATGAAGCGGTTGCCTATGATCCGGTGCTGTACGCCCACGCCAGCCGCACGCTGCATCTGGAGTCCAATCCCGGCAACGCGCGCGCCATGGTGCAGACCCATGGTGAACGCGATGTCTGGCTGAATCCGCCGCCGATTCCCTTGACCACCGAAGAAATGGATTACATCTACGGCCTGCATTACGCGCGTAATCCGCATCCGTCGTATAACGGCGCACGGATACCGGCGTGGGAGATGATCCGTTTTTTCGATCAACATCATGCGCGGCTGTTTTGGCGGCTGTACCTTCTGTTCGATTACCGAACACGAAGGCCGCATTATCCAGAGCCGTTCGGAAGAATCGATCCTGAACGAGATCGTGGAAATCCGCGACAAGACCAAGGGTTTTACCGGGCATATCTCCGACCTGGGCGGCCCGACCGCCAATATGTATCGGCTGGCCTGTAAAGACCCCAAGATCGAGCAATCCTGTCGTCGCCTGTCCTGCGTTTACCCCGGTATTTGCGAAAACCTGAACACCGACCACGCACCGCTGATACAGCTGTATCGCAAGGCGCGCGCCATTCCGGGGGTCAAAAAAAATCACCATCGGCTCGGGGCTGCGCTACGACCTGGCGGTGGAAAACCCTGAATATATTAAAGAGCTGGTAACCCACCACGTGAGTGGTTACCTGAAGATTGCCCCGGAACATACCGAAGACGGCCCGCTGTCCAAGATGATGAAGCCGGGCATAGGCACGTTTGAGAAGTTCAAGCAGCTATTCGACAAGTTCTCGGCGCAGGCGGGCAAAAAAACAGTATCTGATTCCGTATTTCATTGCGGCCCACCCAGGCACCACCAACGAGGACATGCTCAATCTGGCCCTGTGGCTGAAGTCGAATAACTTCAAGCCCGATCAGGTGCAGGCCTTTACGCCGACGCCGATGGCCATGGCCACCACCATGTGGCACACGCGGCGTAATCCTTTGCGCAAGCTGGCGCGTAGCTCGGAGAAGGTCGAAATCATCCGCGATGCGCATCAACGCAAGGTGCACAAAGCGTTCTTGCGTTATCACGATCCCGCCAACTGGCCCATCCTGCGCGAGGCGCTGGTGGCGATGGGTCGCGCCGAGTTGATCGGCAACAGCCCGCAACATCTGATTCCCGCGCACAACCGGGCGAGCGCCCGGTGGCGCCGCCGCGTAATGTGGTGCCGCAACG
>BBFD01000190.1 GCA_001313065.1 Silvimonas sp. JCM 19000 | reverse complement strand
CCGAACAGACCGGGCTGGCTGATGCATCGCTGGACGTGGTCAGCGCCGGGCAATGCTGGCACTGGTTCGACCGTCCCGCCGCCGCGCAAGAAGCGTGGCGGGTATTGCGGCGCGGCGGCACCTTGATGATGGCGCACTTTGACTGGCTGCCTTTGCCCGGCAATGTAGTGGCAGCGACGGAAGACCTCATCCTTAAATACAATCCCGGCTGGAGCGCAGCGGGTGGTAGCGGCATCCATCCGCGCTGGTTTGCTGATCTGGCCACGGCCGGGTTCAGCGGTATCCAGTCTTTTTTCCTTTGACCTGCCGGTGTATTACAGCCCCAAAGCCTGGCGCGGCCGCATCCGTGCCAGTGCGGGCGTGGCGGCCAGTCTGGATGCAGAAACGGTGGCGCGGTTTGACGCGGCGCTGGCCGCCCTGCTGCAAACCAACTTCCCCGGCCCGCAATTACTGACGCCGCATCGCGTGTTTGCGGTGTGGGGACGCAAATACCCGGCCGAGTGACGCGAAGCACCCCACGGTGCGCCGTCTGATCGTCCGTCCCCCAACCATCAAGGAAGCGCATGCCTGCCCCACCGCTCAGCACTGTCCGTCTGGAATTGCGCCCCGCCACGGCCGAAGATGCGGCGGCCGTGTTGGCGTGGCAGCGCGCCAATCGTACGCATTTGCAAGCGTGGGAGCCGCTGCGCGCCGATGCGTTTTATACGCTGGAGGCGCAGCGCGCACGGCTGCAGGCACAAGCCGACGCCACCGCCTCCGGCGCTGCGTTGCATTGGCTGATCGTGTGCAAACAGCGCGATGTACTGATCGGCGAATGCGCGCTGACCAACCTGGCGCGCGGCGTATTTCAGGCCTGCCATCTGGCTTTGCCCTGGCCGCCAGCGCCCAGGGTCAGGGTCTGATGGCGGAGGCGCTCGGCAGCGTGATTGAGCACGCGTTTGCCGAGCTCGATCTGCATCGCATCATGGCCAACTACCGCCCGGAAAACCTGCGCAGCGCGCAATTGCTGCGCCGCTTGGGTTTTGAGCGCGAAGGCTTTGCCCGCGCTTATCTCAAAATTAATGGGCAGTGGGCCGACCATGTGCTGACGTCCTTGCTCAACCCGGCACATGCGTCTTGATTGAGGCTGTCTGGCTCAACCCCAGAACGGTTTAGGCCGCACGCAGGCTCGGTCGAGGCCACGTTCAAATAACAGGATGTCTTGCACGGCACGCACGGTGGGCGCGGCGCCGGCCACATAGATGGCGGCCGGTGCCGGCAGGTCGAGCATGCGGGCCATCGCAGGCAGCAGAGAGCGTTTGCTCGCCGTCTGGTCCAGCCAGGTAAACGGCAATTGCAGTTCCTCCAGCAAGGCAGCGATGCGCGCGTCGCCTTCGATAAATCCTTCACACAAGCCATGTGCCGCCTGGCTGATGGCCGCAAACGGGGCCAGAGTGGTGGCATCACCAAAGAACCAGTGGGTATGCCGCGTGACGTCGAGCGTGACACGTCCGGAAAAGCCGCGTAGCCAGACGTTGTCGCCGAGAGCCAGCAAACTGGCCCAGGCACTGCCAGGACCACGGCCGTGCAGATGCACCAGCAGTTCGATACGGCCCCGTTCGACGTCAAAGCGATAGACCGAATATTTGCGCGCCATGCGCAGGTTGGCGCCATCGATATACACGCTGACCGCCCGGCCCGGCGCGTAGCCGCTCATGCTTTTAAAGCTTTCGGCTTCAAGCGTGATATGGCGCAAGCTGCCTTGCAATGTGCGCACTTGTACCACGGCAGCCCGATGTTGGCTTTCGTGTTTGACCCAGGTTTTAACGGTTTCGAGCATGCTCATGAAGTGTCTCCGGCAGACAGGCAGGCGTTATGGTTCGCACTTTGAAACATATCGTACGATATAGGTCGCAAGATATATCTAAAGATACGAATCGCCAAGCGGTGCAAGACGAGCGGATGCCAATGGCATAGCATCCGGCGCCTCGTCAGCCTGTGCAGCTGTAGCGGTAGTCATCGGCCAGGCGCTGTTTGCGCACCAGCGTGCTGATGTGGGCAGCCAGCGTGGCAGCACACAGCGCATCGCGTGCGCCGTCGGTGTTCTGCCGATAAGCAAGGTCGTATTCGATATTGAAGACCGCCTTGCCCGCACTGGTGAAGGTAGTGCTGTAGCGGCTGCATTCATTCAGCGAATAGCACTGTTCATTCACGGCAAAGTCGAAACTGGCGACCAGGCTGGCGGCCTGATCCAGATCGTTTTTTTAAGGCCGACGCTCAGATTGAGCGCATGCGCCTGGGCGGCAATAAAGCGGTTGTAATCCAGTTGCGTGGTGGCTGTGAGCGCAAGGCCGGGCGTGTTGCTGTAGCATCAACATTATCGGGATCGACGCCATCACAACCCTTGCTTTGCGCCAGTGCCAGCCGGGCTTGCATGATGGCGCGCACATTGGCGGAGCGCGTATCCAGCCAGTATTCGCCCGGCCATGCCGCCAGCTCATTGCCCATATCACTGGCGGCAAACTGGCTGTAGTCGCTGCGCCAGTTTTCGGCGGTGCCAGCGGAGAAATAACAGACCACGTGGCGCCCTTGCGCTTGAGTGCGGCTATGGTGGTGGCTGGGGTGTCGAACAGATCGACGTCATACATTGACGCGTCGTAACTGGTATTGAGCGTGCCGCTAAGCTGGATTTGCCAACTGCTGCCCTGCTGTGGCACCCAATATGTGGGGGTCGGAGTTGGCGTCGGGGTTGGCGTCGGCGTCGAAGTCGGCGTGGCCGTCGGGCTGGGGATGTTGGTGGCCGCAGAACTGCCGTCACTACCGCCGCCACCCCCGCATGCGCTGAGCAGGGCAGCAATACTGGCCCCGGCCAGCCAACTCAAAACAGCTTGCTTCATCTCGACATTTCCACAGAACAATTCTTTTGATCAGACCGTCATTATCCAGATGGCATAGATATTTGCCCGCCAGGACCTTTACCCGTGGTTGGGAAGAGACACCCCCTTGCGTTTAAAACGACCGTTGGATTCCACCGCCAGCCCGCAAGCGTTTTATGATCGCCATCCAACAACTCAAACAGGAGCGCAGCAGATGAATATGTCTGAACAAGTCGGTGCCGGACTGGATGGTCTTGGTCAGCTGAAAGCACTGGTGGCAGCCGGGCGCAAACCGGGCATTGCCGTATCGCTGGATTTTGATTTTGTCGAAGTAGAAGTGGGCCGCGCCGTGTTCAGCGGCACGCCTGGCCATCACGCCTATAACCCGATCGGCACGGTGCACGGCGGCTATGCGGCCACCCTGCTCGACTCGGCCTGCGCTTGCGCAGTGCACGCCAGCCTGAGCGCCACCCAGGCGTATACCACGCTTGAACTCAAAGTGGCCTATCACCGCCCCATCACGGCCGACACCGGCCTGCTGCGCGCGGAAGGCAAGGTCATCTCGATTGGCCGCCGCGCCGCCTTTGCTGAAGGCAAGATCACCGATGCCGAAGGCAAGCTGTATGCCTCCGCCACCTCTACCTTGCTGGTGATGGAGCGGCCGACAGCGGGCTAGCCATGTGCATGGCGATGTAATGGTCTGACAAGCCGACCGCGCGCCAGAAGCCCAGCGCGGCGGCATTGCCAGCCAGCACATCCAGCCGCAAGCGCGGCGTTGCGCCACGGATTGGCCCACAGCCACGTCATCGCGCCGCGCCCGATACCGCCACGGCGGAATTCCGGCAGCACATAAAACTGGCGCAAAAAAACACCTGATCCGGCTCATGCACAAATAAGGCGTAGCCGGCCAGCTGATCGCGGTATTCAAATAACACGGCCCGATAATCCTTGTCGGACAGCCATCCCACCATGCGCGCCTGCAGCTCGGGCAGACTCAGACTGACGTGGTTGCCTTCATCGCGCAGCAACTGCAAATTGAGCATGGCCAGTGCGCTGACATCAGCCACCGAAGCAAAGCGAAACTGCAGGTCTTGTGAGTGCGGGACGATCGGGTTCATGGCCTGGTATCCTGGTTACAAGGTGGCACGCGGCAAGTGCCAGCCATATTGCACGGCCAGCATGCGCAAGACAAAACAGGCGATACCGCCGGCCATGGCGGCAACGGTGGGCGGCAGGCCCAGTTGCCGGGCACTGACCACCAACACGCCTGCCACAAACGCCGCGGTGGCGTAGATATCGGCATACAGCACCAGCGGCACACGCGCCAACAAGATATCGCGCACCACCCCACCGCCGGTGCCGGTAACAGTACCCAGCAGCACGGCAATAAACGGGCGTATGCCGTGCAACAGCGCTTTCTCCACCCCGGCCACAGCAAACAAGGCCAGACCGGCCGCATCAAGCACGGTATAGAACAGCGGCGGCAAGGCCAACACCACGCTGCTGCAGACAAAGCTGATGAAGCCAGCGGCGAAGGTGAGCGCCGGATAACGCCAGTCGCGGATGGCACTGGGGGGCGTATCGCCGATCAACACATCCCGGATGACGCCGCCCCCCAGGGCGACGATAAAGCGATCAGCATCACGCCCAACAAATCCAGATGCGCGCGCATGGCGGTCAGCGCGCCTTCAATGGCGAACACCAGCGTGCCGACCAGGTCGGCGATCAGTACCAGCTTTTCTGCGCGGAGCCGCATTGCACGTACCGGGTTGTGTGAGCGCAGCCATCATATAGCGAGACAGCCACTGCCCTGGCTTGCGCTGATGCGCAGCGTGGCATCCGCGCCACGCCAGCGGCCCGGCCCCACCAGGAGCGGTCCCCAGGTGGGGGCCTGGCTGGCAGGAGAGCCTGCCGCAGGCATGATGTCTTCAACGCGCAGGCAGGCGCGTTACTCTCTCCTTTTGGCTTTGGTTGGGCCGCCCTGGTGGCGGGCTTTTCTTTGTCCGGCGTTTGGCAAGCCAGGAGCGCTCCTGGTAGTGAGCGCGCTCACCGCATATAAGAATGCGCTGATATATGACAGCCGCATACGACGGCAAGCGGTTGCGCAAGGACGCACCGGGCAGGCCAGAACCATGAACGAGTATTCAGATAAAGCGCAGCGGGCCACCCGCCATAGCGTGCGCTGGCGCGTGGTCTTGTTGACCACAGACGGGCGCCAGGCCTTTGGCCGTAGCGGTGATCTATCCATCAGTGGGGCATCGGTGTATCTGGATCTGTATTTGCAGATGCACACCGAGGCGCTGCTCTACCTGGAAATTCCGGCGCGACCCGACGGGATCGAGCGGCAGATAGTGCAGATTCCTTGTCGTGTGGTGTACACCGTGCACGACAATGTAATGAGCCAGTTCCGTACCGGCATCCAGTTTCTGCAACTGGATGACCTTAGCCGCGACGCCTTGCAGCGCGCCTTCAAGGCGTATTTTCACCGGGCACGGCCGGTCAGCGTGGCAGAGGCCTGAAACGGTAGACGAAAAAAAACCCCGCAATGCGGGGTTTTTTCTTAACAAGCAACGCAGCAATCAGGCCGGTTGGATGTTGGTGGCTTGCGGACCTTTCGGACCCATGCCCTTGGAGTAGGTCACTTTCTGGCCTTCTTGCAGGCTCTTGAAGCCGTCGACTTTCACTTCGGAGAAGTGAGCGAACAGATCCGGGCCGCCGTCAGCCGGGGTGATGAAGCCGAAGCCTTTAGCGTCGTTGAACCACTTGACGATACCTTGTTCCATTTTGATTCCTTGATACGTAGTAGAGCATGTCGCTCGAAAAAGAAGCGCACGAACATCAAGGAAAATAAGGTAACAAGGGGTGCCACTGGGGTACTGACAATGTAACGATCACTTCACGCTTGAGATCCTGCTCCGCCGTTATCCCCTTTTATGCTGTCCGCGTCAACGTTCTACGCCAATTAAATTCAAAAGCCCCGGCGCGCGCCGCCCGCGCAGGCCGGGCAAGCCTCAGTTTTGCAAGGCGATATTCATCAATACGCCACGCATGCCGAGGATCAACAAAGTGGCGTTGTGTTCGCCTTTCAGGCGGAACACACAATACTGCGGGCTGTCTTCATCGCCTTTGCATTCGGGCTGGCCAAACTCGCTGGTGGCCAGATCCACCACCTTTTGCAGCGGCAAGCGGCTGCCGTCATCAAACGGGTGCAGCAAGATCGTTACCTTGCCCGGCTGGTTGTTGTCTTCGCCTTGCGTGGTGTACAGAAACGAGCGGTTGGCCGCCTGCGGCAAGGGGCAATTCGTCAACAGATAGCCAAAATCGATAGCGGGCAATTCGGTGCCGCGCACCTTTTGCGCCGGAATATGGCGCTCGCTGACCTGGCATTGCAATGCCTCGCCCACGTAATGCGGGTCAGACAGATTACCGTTAACACCCACTTGGCCGATGCGGTCGAGCAGCGCCACAAACGGCGCGGTATTCAGATGCGGCGGATCAGCCTGGGCGACCGTAGCCAACACTGTAGTCACAATGGCGATCAGGAGTTTTTTTCATGGTGGCGGCCCTCGCTGTGTAGTGGGTGTTTCTCGCTTACATGGCCAGACTATAAATCGCCCGATCTGACCGCGAAAACACCTCAGCCGCCTCCTGCCGACTGAGCGGACGGCTAGCGCCGACAGCCGTTTGCCGAGTGTCTGATTGCGTACAATATTTCAGTTACACGAAAGCGATATCGTTGTTTTAATTCAGCAAACACCCCAGGTGTGGTCCTGGGTGCTTCTGTCAGAAAAATGATTGACCCGGGCAGACTTATCGACGCCTTTGCTTGCATGCAAGTCTATTTGCGTTCAAAAAACCGGCGCTCATTACGTAGTTGAGCAACAAAATCGGCTGTAAGCAAAAGCCTGCATTCTGGCTTAAACGGACGCTCGGTCCGCGCTCACCATTTGTCGCTTTGCAAGCAACTTTTGCCTAAGCAAAATACAGAAGCGCGCCGGGGCCGCAGTATGCCTCAGCGGTAGTCGACCCCCTGCCGTTACGCTACGCCCGCCGTGGTCGGGTTTGCACTAGACTGCCGCTTTCAGCCAGCCATCCACGAGCTAGTCATGAACGCATTTTCGCGCTGTAGTTGGGCACAAAACGATCCGCTGATGCAGCGTTATCACGATGAAGAATGGGGTGTGCCCGAGCGCGACAGCCGCGCCTTATGGGAAAAGCTCATCCTCGACGGATTTCAGGCCGGATTGTCGTGGCGCACCATCTTGTACAAGCGCGAGGCATTTCGCCGTGCGTTTGCCGGTTTCGATCCCGCCACGGTGGCGGCGTTTACCCAGCCGACGTGGCGCGTTTGCTGCAGGACGCGGGCATCATCCGCTCGCGGCAAAAGATTGAAGCCGCCATCGGCAACGCGCGGGCCTGGCTGGCGATGCAAGCCGCCGGCGAAGATTTCGGCGTTTGGTGCTGGGATTTTGTGCAGGGCCAGCCGCTGCAGAACAGTGGGCCGGTGCCCGCGCAGACCGAACTGTCGGTGACGATTTCGAAGGCGCTTAAAAAAAACGCGGCTTCAAGTTTGTCGGGCCGGTGGTGGTGTATGCATGGATGCAGGCGGTCGGCATGGTCAATGACCACGCCGCCGACTGCATTTGCCGCCACGGCCCACGCGCAGCGACGACTTAGAGCAGATGTAGCCCGCCGTCGCATTCGATCACCGTGCCGCTGACAAAGCCGTTCTCGCTCAAGAATTGCACGGCATGCGCGATGTCGTCCGCCTGGCCGACGCGACGTACCGGCAAGGTCGCCGCCTGCTGGTCAAACACGGCGGCTTTGAATCCGGCCGGTTTGTCATCCCACCACGGCGTATCCACCACGCCCGGCGCAACGGCATTGACGCGCAGCGGCGACAATTCGCGCGCAGCGTGCCCACCATGCTTCCAGCGCGCCATTGATGGCAGCGAGCCCGGCCACGCCCGGCATCGCCATCCGGCCGAGATTGCCGAGATCAGCGTTACGCTACCGCGCAATACCGCCAGGCTGGCTTGCAGCGCATTCAGCTGCGGCCAGAATTTGGCCTCGAAACCATGGCGTAATTGCGCCAACTCAAGCTCGCGAAACTCACCCGCGCCCGCGCCACCGCCAAGGGCGAGGACCAGATGGTCGATTGGGCCGGTGGTGGCAAAGAAGGCG
>BBFD01000189.1 GCA_001313065.1 Silvimonas sp. JCM 19000 | reverse complement strand
CCAGCGCCGGCGGCACAGCGCGTGTGAGCCGGGGCAAGAGATAAACCGCCGCCATGGTCAGCGCCACCAGCGCCAGCATCAGCAGCAGCGGATTGCCACTCAGCACGCCATACCTTGCGGCGTCTGGTGTTTGAAGTGTTCCAGCTGCGCCAGCGCGATGATGATGGCCAGACCGTTTACAAAGCCCAGCATCACCGGATGCGGCACCATGGCGATCAGCTTGCCCAGGCGCAGCGCGCCAAACAGCATCATGATCAGGCCGCCCAGCACCACCGTCGCCAACAGATATTGCGGGCCGTGTTGCACCACCAGCGCCACGATGACCACCGCCATCGAACCGGCTGCGCCCGAAATCATCGCCGGGCGGCCGCCAAACAAAGCCGTGATGGTGCAGATAAAAAAACGCGCCATACAGGCCCAGCAGCGGGTTAAGTTGCGCCACCAGGCAAAGGCGATGCATTCCGGCACCAGGCAAAAGACGAGGTCAGCCCGGCCAGCAAGTTTTGTTTGATGTCTTGCAGACGGTGGGGGGCGACGGGGGCGGAGAGGGACATAAGGCGCTGCGGCAAAAATTGAAGGCGCATGGTACAGCAGGCGGCCGGACCGATCATTGCAGCCAGCAAGCAATGACGCTGATCGGGCAGGTATGATCGCGCCGTGTACAGCCACGATCTGGCCGTGGCGAGTGAGGAACTTATGCAGGATATTCAGTGGCTTGAGGCATTGCAATCACGCTGGAATGCGGGCGAGCGGCCTGAATTCGTGTTCTTTTGGGGGCATCAGCGGCAGGGCCCTGGCGTGAGCGCCAGCTGCTTGAGCCAATGGTATGACGTCGGCTTTGATGTTGACGGACGGCATTACCCCACGGCCGAACATTTTATGATGGCGCAGAAAGCGGCCCTGTTTGGCGATGCCGCGATCGCCGCACAAATCGTTGGTGCCAACACGCCTGCCGAGGTCAAAGCCCTCGGTCGCCAGGTGCGCGGCTTTGATAAGGCGCGCTGGGAACAGCAGCGCTTTGACATCGTGGTGCGCGGCAATCTGGCCAAGTTTTCGCAAAACGCGGATTTGCGCGCCTTTTTTGCTTGGCACCGGCGCGCAGGTGCTGGTGGAAGCCAGCCCGGTGGATGCCATCTGGGCATCGGTCTGGCGGCAGACGCGGTGGCGGCCCACGATCCGGGACGATGGCAGGGGCTTAATCTGCTCGGCTTTGCCTTGATGGCGGTGCGGGCGCGGCTGGCTGATACAAATCTCCCGGCGTCGGGCATCTGACACCGGCCACAAATCCTCTACGATATTTCTCATCCCCCGCACCCTGGATTTTGCCCCGCATGGATACGCTGTACGCCGGATTTGACCTTGCGCCCTTGCGCACCGCCCAGCACTGGCGCGCACTGGCCCTGATCTGCATGTGGCCGATGCCAGTTTCTGGCAGGACGCCGCCCGCCCGCTGCCGCTGAGTGCAGCGGCACTGGATGATCTGAATGACCTGATCGTGCACGAAGGTTATTTCCACGCCGAGCCTATGGACTGGCAACTGCCAGTGCTCGAGATGGCCAGCGTCATCCACGCCTTGCGCCAGGCGCGCATCCCGCCGGTGTTTGCGTATGTCTATGACGAATTCTGGTTGCTGTTTGCGCGTTTGCAGCCGCTGTGTGCGCGCATCCTGGGCCCGGCTTATGCCGGTATGCCCAACTTCTGGGCCTGGCATATCGACCCCGCCGCGGGCGACAGCGGCTGGCAACCGCACCGTGATCTGGGGCGCAGGGCGCTCTATCCGGATGGTCGGCCCAAGGCCATCACGATCTGGCTGCCACTCACCGACGCCACACCGCTGAATGGCTGCATGTACGTGGTGCCCGCCGACCGCGACCCGGTCTATAACACGGCCGACGAAATGCAGATGCGCTATCAACTGGGCGATATCCGCGCCCTGCCGGCCCGTGCTGGCAGCGTGCTGGCCTGGACCCAGGCCGTACTGCACTGGGGCGCACGCAGCGCCCCGCGTCACAGCCTGCCACGCATCAGCCTGGCGATGGAATTCCAGCGCGGCGACGAGCCCCCGTTTGCCGAGTTCTGCTTCGACCCGCGCCGCATGCCCGATTTTGCCGAGCGTATCCAGCTGATTGCGCGGCAATTGCAGCGCTACCAGCATTTCCACCGCGACGATGCCGGGTTGGCACACATCGCGCCCATTTGCTGGATGCGCCTGCTGATAACGCCAGCGCCTGAACACATAAAAAAAAGCCCGCGCGGGGCGGGCGTGTGGTGTAGGCAGGCGCGGGTTCAGGCAAAGCCGCCATTGGCGCGCAGCACTTGCGAATTAACCCAGCGGCCATCCGGCCCGGCCAGAAACGACACCACCGCGGCGATCTCGTCGGGCTGGCCGATGCGTTCCATCGGGTTCATTTTGGCAATGTTGTTGATCACTTCTTCGCTCTTGCCTTTCAGAAACAACTCGGTCGCCACCGGCCCCGGCGCTACTGCGTTGACGGTGATATTGCGGCCGCGCAATTCGTTGGCCAATACGTGGACCAGGCCTTCTACCCCGGCTTTGCTGGCGATATAGGGGCCGTAACCGGGGAAGGATTTCGCCAGCACGCTGGTCGAGAACGCAATGATGCGGCCGCCATCGCCCAGGCGTTTGGCGGCCTGTGCCAGCACCAGAAAAGTCCCGCGCAGATTGGTGGCGATAACGCCATCAAAGGCATCCAGATTGGCCTCGTCGATCGGCGCCATCGGCATGCTGCCCGCGGCATTCACCACCACGTCGATGCGGCCCAAGGTGGCTTGGGTGGTATCAAACAAACGCGCCACATCTTGCTGATTGCCCACATCGCCCTGAATCGCCACCGCCTGGCCCCCGGCAGCCTTGATGTTCGCCACAGTCTCGTCGCTGCAGCCGTATTGCCGGCGTAATTCACCGCCACTGCAAAACCATCCGCAGCCAGGCGCTCCGCCACCGCCCGGCCTATGCCGCGCGAAGCGCCGGTGACGATGGCGACACGTTGAGGGGATGTAGTCATGTGTTGCTCCTTGGAAGAGGTGGGGATGCGTTGATCCATGAGCGGCATTCTGGCGGATAGGCGCGGGCGGATAAATGCGCGGATCGCGGCAACAGAATTTGCGCCAGGCCAACAATCGGCGCCACGTAGGATCAGTGGCTTGCGGCTGATCGGACCCGGCCAGCCACGCTTTGGTTGCGCTTGCGCTTAGCCGGCTGCGGCCACCTGCTGCGCCACCACCTGCCAGAACGCCTCCAGCAGGGGCCGGTCGCTGCGCCGGGCCGCATCAGACCAATTGCCCAGCTTGCGCCGGGGTCGTCCAGCGGCAGCACGGTCACGCCAGGCACATCGACCACGCTGGAGGACGGCACCACCGTCCAGCCCACACCCGCTGCAGCGAGGGTGACGCCGGAGACAAAGTCGCGTACCGCTTGCACATCGCTCACGCGCAGGCCCTGGCCGGCGAGGAAAGTCAGCAGATGCTCGTGGAAGGCGGGCGCCAGCGCATGTTCGATCAGCACCAGGCGCTGCCCGGACAATTGCCGCAGGTGTTCGATGTGGGGCCAATGGGCGGGCAGCACCACCACAAACCGCGCTTGAACCACCGGTAAATATGGCCAGCCCGCCGGGGCGGGCAGGCGACAGAAGCCCAGGTCAAGTTTGCCTTCGCTCAGCGCGCGCACGATGTGGTGGCTGGATAAATCGAACAATTCAATATGCACATCGGGCCGCATTGCCCGGAAGCGCGAGATTGCGGCGGGTACCAATGTTTTGGCGCCCACGCCAAAGCCGATGCGCAAGGTGCCCGCTTCGCCCGCCAATACCGCGCGGGCTTTGCGTTCGAGTTGATCAAACTGCGCCAGGCTCTGCTGCGCTTCGGGCCATAAGGCGGCACCCAGTTCGGTCAGCCGGGTTTCGCGCGCGCTGCGAATAAACAGCGGGCCGCCCAGCGCAATTTCGACACGCTGGATTTGCTTGCTCAAGGCCGACTGCGTCAGGTGCAGCCGTTCGGCAGCACGGCCGAAATGCAGCAATTCGCCCAAGGTGGCAAAGGCGCGTAGATCACGTAATTCCATGATTCCTGCCGGGAATGGATAAGCCGAAAATATATCATTGGCCGGAATAAACAGGCGCGGCGCATGCTGACGGCTATCGTGATATCTAACGTCTTGCCTCAAGGAATACGCCATGCAACATCGCCAGCTCGAAGATTTTCCCGCCGGATTTTTTTATGGGGCGCGGCTTCGGCGGCTTATCAGGTTGAAGGCGCCTGGAATGTCGACGGCAAAGGCCTCTCAGTCTGGGACGAGTTCACCCGCGAACCCGGCCGCACCTTTAAAGGCAGCAATGGCGAAGTCGCGGTCGACCATTACCATCGTTATGCCGAAGACGTGGCGTTAATGGCGGCCATGGGCATGAAGGCCTATCGCTTTTCGGTGAGCTGGCCGCGTATTTTTTCCGCAAGGCCGCGGCACGCCGAATGAGGCCGGACTGGCGTTTTATGAACGTCTGATCGATGCCTTGTTAGCGCACGGCATCGCGCCGGTGCTGACGTTGTATCACTGGGATCTGCCGCAAGCGTTGCAAGACGAATATGGCGGTTGGGAAGATCGCCGCATCATTGCCGATTTCGCAAACTATTGCGTGACCTTGTTTCAGCGGTTTGGCGGCAAGGTCAAATACTGGGTTTCGCTGAATGAGCAAAACTACAATCTGACCAATGCCTACCAATTGGGCACGCATCCGCCAGCGGTACAAAATCGCAAACGCTTTTTTCTGCGCCAACCATCATGCATTCCTCGCCAATGCCACGGTGATTGCCGCTTTTCGTCAACACGTGCCGCAGGGCCAGATCGGGCCGAGCTTTGCTTATTCGCCGGCTTATCCGGCATCAAGTCAACCCGAAGATATGTTGGCCTTTGAAAACGCCGAGGAATTTACCAATTACTGGTGGCTGGATACCTATTGCCTGGGCCGCTATCCGCAGGCGGCATTGGCACATTTGCAAGCAGTGGGCGAAGCGCCCGATATCCTGCCGGGCGATGAGGACATCCTGCGCCATGGCTTGCCTGATTTTGTCGGGGTCAATTACTACCAGACGCTGACCTATGCCGAAAACGGGCTGGATGGCGTGACCATGCAACGCATCAATACCACCGGCCAGAAAGGCACCACACCCGCCAGCGGCGTACCCGGTTTATATAAAACGGCGCCCAATCCGCATCTGACCACCACCAATTGGGACTGGAGCATTGATCCCACCGGCCTGCGCATCGGCTTGCGCCGGTTGGCCTCGCGCTATGGCTTGCCCATGATGATTACCGAAAATGGCCTGGGCGAATTCGACCAGCTGCAAAACGGCAAAGTCCACGACCCGTATCGCATTGATTATCTGCAACGCCATATCCACGCCTGCCGCGAAGCGCTCACCGATGGCGTCAATTTGATCGGTTATTGCGCCTGGTCTTTTACCGATATTCTCAGTTGGCTTAACGGCTATCAAAAGCGCTACGGTTTTGTGTATATCGACCGCGATGAGACCGATGCCAAAACCTTGCAACGGATACCCAAAGACAGTTTTTATTGGTATCAGGGCGTTATTGCGAATAATGGCGCGGATGTTTAACGCGTCCACGCGGACCCAATGCCAGCCCCAAACCGGCGGGCATTTTTTTCTGGCTGCCGCCTTTGCCGCCGGTAATCCCGGCTTGTTGCCGCGGCGTAGACCCTCTTTAATAAGATCCAACCACAAGACCTGACCCCGCTGGCATTTTCGTTTTTTTCCCGGAGTGTTCCATGCGAGTGCTCATGCCTGATTTCCTGACGCATGCCCGGCTGCACCCACTGCAAGGGGGCCGGCCATGACCGCCCCCGACGCTGTCAAACGCAGCAAAGCCCATCTGTTATTCATGCTGTTGCTGGCTGGCCTGGTCATGCTGGGTGGCCCTATTTATTGGCGGATCAGGCGTTGATGCCACCGTTGCAGGCGCATGCGTGGGTGGTCTTGGCGATGGGGTATGCCGGCATTGTCATCAAATCCTTGTTCGGCCTGCTGATCGGCGGCGATTTCCGCTACGACAAAGCGGGCTACGACATGTCGATGCTGGCCTTTGGCGGCGTGCTGACTTGCGCCGCCCTGCAGCTGGTGTCGGAGAAAGACTTGTATCCGGGCATGGAAACCCTGTCGTTTCTGAAATTCCTCGGCACGCTGCATATGTCGAAGATGGCGCAGCACACCGCCATGTTGTTCTTTTTGATGGTGCTCAGTTTATGTTCCTGCCTGTTTTGTGCGGCGGGGGTGGCGGATACCGAAAAAAAAGGCAACGCCAATCCGGTGTGGACTGCATTCGGCATGGCATTGGGCCTGGGCGTGCTGGGCGCGTATGCATTGGCGATGATCACCAAGGGGTAGCGGCGATGTGGTTTATTTTGTTGATCATGCTGGTGGGCTTTGCGGTGCCGTTATCGGCCGAAATCCACTTCAAGGGGCGCAACAATCTGCTCACGCGCATGGGCGAACAGATCGTGCATTCCCGCACCGGCCAGCGGGTGCGCCAGCGCGTGGGCATCGGCGCAAGCTGGGTCTACGGCGCAGGCATGCTGCTGGCGGGGACTACCGCCGTGGTGCTGGTGTTACGTGTACTCAACGTGCTGTTGCGCTGGTTTTTTTCTAGGGCAGCTGCCGGCTTGCACACGCTGCGGCCCGACCGGTGGCGGGTGATCCCGGTAGCGCTCCTGGGTCTCGCATGGCCAGGCCACGGCTACATTAGCTTCCATGCGGATACGCCCGGTTCCGGGGCGCATCTCACACCTTTTAAATACGTCACCAGGGTATTCGAGGGCAAACCTGTCGAAAGGCAGGGACGCAAAACCTCCGGCCTGTCGCGCTTGGGCGCTACGGTAGCGGGGTTGCCAGCGGTAGGGCGCCAGGACGAGCTGATCGTCCGCGCCGCGTAGTCGCCACTGTCTTGCGCCATTGCTCCCGGCCCGATGGAGCAGCGCGGCCATGCAGAAAACCAGTTCCCCGTTTCGTCCCACTGTGCTGGCAGGCTTGATGCCGGGCGCGTGTGCGGCCTTGTTGTTGAGCGCCTGTGGTGGCGATGGCAATAGCGACAGCGCAGCCGGGAGCACGGCCAACACGCAAGCCAGTGCGTCGCTCGCCAGCGGACAAACCACGCTGGCGCTGGATAATGTGGCGCTGCCGGACACCTTGTCGGCGCAAATTGCTTTGCCTTTGTTTCATCTGGCGCCGCTGCTGCTGGATGCCCCGGCGGATGCCGATAGCGCCAGCGGCGACGTGTCGGCCAGTCTGGCGCCGCATCAACAGACCGTTGCCGCCGCCTTGGCCGATGTGAACACGACGCGGCTGACGGTGCAGCAGATGCGCGCTGGCAATTTTATTCATGCCACGCAGAAGTCGACGGCAGATGGTGATGCCACGCCCGCTGCGGCCAGCGCCGCCGCCGTCACTTATACCCCCGCGCAAATCCGCGCCGCCTATGGCATGGCGGCACTGCCGCCGTCCAGCAGCGGTTTGACCACGGCGCAGGCCGCTTTGCTGGGCGCGGGCCAGACCATCTACATCGTTGACGCGCAACATGATCCGAATGCCGCCGCTGAACTGGCGACCTTCAACCAGAAATTTGCCTTGCCGACCTGTACCACCAAAGTCATTGCGCCGACGCCAGTTTGCCTTTGGCCGGTGCGTCGGCCAGCGCGTGTGAATTCTCGGTGGTGTACACCACGGCCAGTGCCAGCATGACCAGCACCGCGCCCGCTTATAACTCGGGCTGGGCCACCGAAATTGCGCTGGATGTGCAATGGGCGCATGCCATTGCGCCGCTGGCGCGCATCGTCTTGCTGGAAGCGCCGGACGCCTCGCTTAACAGCCTGTTGGGTGCGGTCAAAGTCGCGAATGCGATGGGGCCGGGCGTGGTGTCGATGAGTTTTGGCGCTACCGAAGGCAACTGGACCACTGCGGTGGATAGCGCCTTTAGCGGCAACAAAATGACTTATCTGGCCGCGACCGGCGATTCCGGCGCGGCGGTGTCGTGGCCTGCGGTGTCGAGTAACGTCGTCGCGGTGGGCGGCACTTCGCTGACTGG
>BBFD01000188.1 GCA_001313065.1 Silvimonas sp. JCM 19000 | reverse complement strand
AGCCGACCAGCGCTTCCGCCAACCCGCCGTCCCGCACCGCCGCCTCCGGGCCGCAGCGCCGGACAACAAAAGCTGATCAAGTTCGCCAGCGACTACAGCATCATCCTGATTTTCCTGGTGCTGTTTGTGGTGCTGTCGTTCAACGTCGAGTATTTTTTTCTCGGTGACCAATATGCAGGGCCTGGCGCTGTCGGTGTCGCAGATCGGCATGGTGGCGTGCACCATGATGTTCTGTCTGCCTCACGCGACTTTGACTTGTCGGTCGGCTCAACCATCGCCTTCTCGGGCGTGCTGTGCGCCATGATCATCAACTCCACCGGCAGCATTGTCATGGGCGTGGGCGGCAGCTTGCTGGCGGGTGCGGCAATCGGGCTGTTCAACGGCTTTACCATCGCCAAATTACGCATCAATGCGCTGATTGCCACGCTGGTGACCATGGGCGCGGTGCGCGGCCTGGGCTTTATTGCCTCGCACGGTCAGGCCGTGGGGATCAGCAACGAAGGCTTCTTTAATCTGGGTAATAACGATCTGTTTCATATTCCGATCCCGGTGCTGTTCTGGATTGGTTGCGTGATCGTGTTTGGCGTAATGCTCAACAAAACGGTCTATGGCCGTAACACCCTGGCCATCGGCGGCAACCCCGACGCGGCACGCCTGGCGGGTGTGGCGGTGGACCGTACCCGGATCTACATCTTTCTGATTCAGGGCGTGGTGACTGCGCTGGCCGGCATTATCCTGGCCTCGCGCATTACCAGCGGCCAACCCAACTCGGGCCAGGGCTTTGAGCTGGATGTTATTGCAGCGTGCGTGCTGGGCGGAGTCTCGCTGGCCGGGGGCCGCGCCACCATCAGCGGCGTGGTAGTTGGCGTGCTGATCATGGGCATGGTGCAGAACGCCATGAACCTGAAGAACATCGACGCCTTCTACCAATACGAAGTCCGCGCCGCCATCCTGTTTGTGGCGGTGCTGATCGACCAACTGAAGAACCGCGGCAAAACATCTTGATAAATGCATAGGGTGGGTCAAGACCCACCCTTCAAAGCTGCTGATCAAACCCGCCATGTGTGCGAGCTTCTCGATGGCTTTGGGGGGTGGGTCATGACCACCGTATGGAAATCGCTGCATAGGGTGGGTCAAGACCCACCCTTCAAAGCCGCTGATCAAACCCGCCATGTGTGCGTGCTTGTTGATGGCTTTGCCGGGTGGGTCATGACCCATGCTGTGGGTGCAGCCTCAGGGCTACACCTGATCCTCGGCGTTTGAAACGCAGCGTAGATTAACCGCCGTGCCGCCCCTTACGGGCGGCTTTTCACGCCTCGGGAGTGCCGGATGAACGCGAACCTGTTTGCGACTTACCCCAGCCTGATCGACAAAAGCGTCTTTATCAGCGGCGGCACCACCGGCATCGGCGCCGCGTTTGTCGATGCGTTCGCGCGCCAGCGCCCGAGTAGCCTTTATCGGCCGTAACGCCGAAGCCGGTAGCGCCCTTGCCGCGCAGTTGTCCGAACAAGTTCTGCACACCCCGCTGTTCATCCAGTGCGACGTCACCGACATCAGCGCCCTGCAAGCTGCCATTGCGGCCGCGCGCGAGGCGCATGGCCCCGTCACCGCCCTGATCAACAACGCCGCCAACGACGCGCGCCATACGGTGGAAGAAGTCACGGTCGAGTTCTGGGACAACGCCATGAACATCAACCTGCGCCATCAGTTTTTTTTGCCGCGCAAGCCGTCGCGCCCGATATGCAGCAAGCCGGTGGCGGTTCCATCATCAATCTGGGCAGCACCAGCTGGATGATCAAGGCGCCTGGCTACCCCGCCTACGCCACCGCCAAAGCCGCCATCCATGGCCTCACCCGCAGCCTGGCGCGCGAACTGGGCCAGCACCACATTCGCGTCAACGCGCTGGTGCCGGGCTGGACCATGACCGAGAAACAATTGCGGCTTTGGGTGGACGAAGCCGGAGAACGCGAAATTGACCATAGCCAGACCCTGCCCGGTCGCGTCCGGCCCGAACACGTGGCCGCGCTGGCCCTGTTTATGGCGGCAGACGACAGCAGCATGATTTCGGCTCAGGATTTCATTATCGACGGCGGCTGGACCTGATCCACGCCGCGCCATCACAGGAATAGCTGCATGAATCAAGCCATCAACCATCAAGCGCTGCAGAGCCTGTCGGCAGGCCAGTACAACCTGGCCGAAGGCATCATCCAGCATCCCCACACCGGCCAGGTCTGGTGGACCAATATCCATGCCAAAGAACTGTGGCAACTCGATCTGCACAGCGGTCAGCATCGCTACTGGAGCATGCCGCAGCGCGTGTGCTGCTTTGCTTTTACCCAGGATGACGACGTGTTGCTGGTGGCCTTTGATGCCGGTCTGGCGTTGTTCAATACCGCCAGCGGCGCCATCAAACGCTTGATGCCGGTTGAGGCCGAAATCGCTGGCACGCGCTGCAACGACGGCCGCGTTGATCGCGCTGGCAACCTGGTCTTTGGCACCATGTACGAGCGCGGCGCCGAGGCCAAAGGCCATTTCTACCGCTTTGATACGCAAAGCCGCCTGCAACAACTGGCGCTGCCCGCCATCGCCATTTCCAACAGCCTGGCCTTCAGCCCCGATGGCGGCACGCTGTACTGGTGCGATTCCTTGCAGCACAAGATCATGCAGTGCGCCTACGACAGCGCCAGTGGCGCCGTCGCCGATATCCGCGTGTTCTACGATCTGCAAGATCAGGTGATTGAACCGGACGGTTCGACCGTTGATGCCGCGGCTATTTGTGGAACGCCGAATGGGCCGGGCATTGCGTCACCCGCTATGCGCCGGATGGGCGGGTTGATCGCAAGATCCAGCTGCCGGTGCGCCAGCCCACCTGCGTCACCTTTGGCGGCCCCGAGCTCGACACCCTGTTGATTACCAGCGCCCGCGCCGGGCTGGACGACACCGCCATCGCGCAACAACCCGAGGCCGGGTCAGTGTTTGCCATCCAGATTCCGGGCGTGCGTGGTTTGCCAGAGCAAATCTGGCTGGGAGAAGTCTGATGAGCAGCGCACCCGGCACCGTTACGCTCAAAAAAACGCGCAGTTGCTGCTGGAAGTCATGCCGCAACTGGCCGGTGGCATTGCGCGCTTTGACTGGCTGGGTGGCGCCACGCCACAAGCCATCTTTCGCCCGCGCGATCCGGCCGCCAGCCCGACTGAACCCAACTCGCTCAGCTGCTACACCATGGTGCCGTGGTCCAACCGCATCGGGCACGGCACGTTTGAGTTTGAGGGCAAGACCTATGTGGTGCCGCGCACGCGCGACAACGAGCAATACCCCATCCACGGCCACGGCGCGTTTGCCCCCTGGCAAGTGACGCAGCAAGACGACAGCGCGGTAACCCTCAGCCACACCTATACCGGCCCCGGCCCGTTTGCCTATCACGCCACGCAAAGCTACACGCTGGATGGTCCGCGTTTGCGCCTGCGCGTGACAGTCACCAACCAGAGCCCGACCCGGCTGCCGTTTGGTCTGGGCCTGCATCCGTTTTTTTCCCCGTACGCCTGATGTATTGGTGGCGGCCCCGGCGCAAGCTTATTGGCGCGCGGCGGAAGACGATCTGCCCATTGAACTGGTGCCCGTCAGCGGCGAATTTGATTACCGCCTGCCGCGTGCCTTGCCGGAAACCACGCGCATCAATCATGCGTTTAGCGGTGCCCAGGGCGTTATCACCGTGTTCTGGCCACAGCGCGAACTGCACGTCGAGTTGATGTGCGACAGCCACTATTACGTGTTTTATTCGCCGCCCGGTCGCGATTACTTTTGCGTTGAACCCGCCGACCATCCCGTCAACGCCTTGAACCTGCCCGATGGCCCGCACGGCCTGACGGTACTGCAACAAGGCGAAACGCTGCAGCGCGACTATGTGTTTACCGTGCGCGACGATGCCTGGCACCCGACGGAGGACGCAGCATGAGACGGCTGGAAGGCAAGGTCGCGCTGGTTACCGGCGCAGCCCAGGGGATAGGCGCAGCGTGCGTGCGGCTGTTTGCGCAGCACGGCGCCAGGGTGGTCATCAATGTGCGCCAACGCGATGAACGCGCCCGTGCTTTGCTTAGCGAAGTGGGCGTGGAAAACGCGCTGATCGCCGAAGCCGACGTGGCCGATGCCGACAGCGTGCAACGCATGGCCGAGGCCGCGCTGGAGCGCTTTGGCAGGTGGATATCCTGATCAATAACGCCGGCATCAATGTGTTTAACGATCCGCTCAAACTCAGCAACGACGAGTGGGAGCGCTGCTTTGCCGTCGACCTTAAAGGCGCGTGGCACTGTGCCCAGGCGCTGCTGCCGCACATGCTGGCGCGTGGCTACGGCAACATCGTCAATATTGCCTCGGTGCACGGCCACAAGATCATTCCCGGCGCCTTCCCCTACCCTGTGGCCAAGCATGGCTTGATCGGGCTGACTAAAGCACTGGGCATTCAATATGCGGCGCAAGGTATCCGGGTGAACTCGGTATCGCCGGGGCTGATTTTGACGCCGCTGGCCGAAGACTGGCTGGCCACGCTCAGCCCGGCCGAGCGCCAGCGGCAGACTGATCTGCTGCCGTGCAAGCGCATCGGCGAGCCGGAAGAAGTGGCTTATACCGCCCTGTTTCTGGCCAGCGACGAAGCGCGTTTTATCAACGCCACCGACATCCTGATCGATGGCGGCCGCAGCCAGCTGTATCACGAATAATCTGCCCAAGGAACGCCATGACCTGGCCCACCGCTCTGCCCTGATCGCCATCCTGCGTGGCATCACCCCACCGGAAGCGCTCGACCATGTGGGCGCGCTGATTGATGCTGGTTTCGATGCAATCGAGATTCCGCTGAATTCGCCCGATTGGGCCATCAGCCTGCGCAGCGTGGTGGCGGCGTTTGGTGAGCAAGCTTGATCGGCGGCGGCACGGTGTTGCAGCCGCATTTTGTTGATGAACTGGCCGCGCTGGGCGGCAAGCTTATCGTCACCCCCAACACCAACCCGGCCGTAATCCGCCGCGCCGTTGAACTGGGCCAGATTGTGGCCGCGGGCGTGGCCACACCGACGGAATGCTTTGCCGCACTGGAAGCCGGCGCCCAGACGCTCAAAGTGTTTCCGGCCGGTGCCTTCGGCCCCGATTACATCAAGGCCATCCGCGCGGTATTGCCCGCCAGCACGCCGGTAATGGCCGTGGGTGGGGTGACGCCACTCAATCTCAAAGACTTTTTTGCGCGCCGGTTGCATCGGCGCTGGCCTCGGCAGCGATCTGTACAAACCGGGCCAGCCGGTCAGCCGCACCAGCAGCCAGGCGCGCGACTTTATCGCGGCTTATCAGGCCGCCACCGGGGACATCACTCGACTATGAAAATCACCCGCATCACCACCTACCGCGTGCCGCCGCGCTGGATGTTTTTGAAGATCGAAACCGACGAAGGTCTCGTCGGCTGGGGCGAGCCCGTGTTGGAAGGCCGCGCCAAAACGGTCGAAGCCGCCGTGCACGAGATGAGCGAATACCTGGTGGGGCAGGATCCCGCCCGCATCAATGATCTTTGGCAAGTGCTGTACCGCGCCGGTTTTTTTATCGCGGCGGCGGCATTTTGATGAGCGCGATTGCGGGCATCGACCAGGCGCTGTGGGATATCAAAGGCAAAGCACTGGGCGTGCCGGTGTACCAGCTGCTGGGCGGGCTGGTGCGGGATCGGGTCAAGACCTATAGCTGGGTGGGCGGCGATCGGCCCGCTGACATCATTCGTGACATACAGGCGCGCGTGGATGTGGGCTTTGACACCTTCAAGATGAATGGCTGCGAAGAACTGGCCGTTATCGACAACAGCCGCGCCATCGATGCCGCCGTGCGCAAAGTGGCCGAAATTCGCGAGGCGTTTGGCAACAAAATCGAATTCGGCTCGATTTTCACGGCCGCGTTACCATGCCGATGGCCCGGGTGCTGATCAAGGAACTGGAGCCGTATCGGCCGCTGTTCATTGAAGAACCGGTGCTGGCCGAACAAGCCGAGTACTACCCCAAGCTGGCAGCGCAAACGCATATTCCGCTGGCAGCGGGCGAACGTATGTATTCGCGCTTTGAGTTCAAGAACGTGCTGGCGGCCGGCGGCTTGTCCATCCTGCAACCCGATCTGTCGCACGCCGGTGGCATTACTGAATGCATGAAAATCGCCAGCATGGCCGAGGCCTACGACGTCGCGCTGGCGCCGCATTGCCCCTTGGGTCCGATTGCGCTGGCGGCCTGTTTGCACGTGGATTTTGTGTCGTGGAATGCGTTTATCCAGGAACAGAGCATGGGCATCCATTACAACAAGGGCGGCGAGGTGCTGGATTACGTGCTGAACAAGGACGATTTCGCACTCGAGAACGGCCATATCAAACCGTTCACCAAACCAGGGCTGGGCGTGGAACTGGATGAGGCACTGATTATTGAACGCAGCAAAAAAAACGCGCCGGACTGGCGCAATCCCTTGTGGCGCCATGCCGATGGCAGCGTGGCGGAATGGTGAGACTCGCGCCGCATTTCTGACGCCTTGATCACTGCGTTTGAAATGACATTAGCATTTTCTTATCAATCTACAGCCCGCTGATACAGGCCGATACAACCGTTTTGGTGCCAGTCATCGCCGCTTTTATCCGCCTGGCTGGCTTACAGCGGCGGCCGCGGGCGCTCTTGTTATCGTTGTGACTCACAACACACAACGATTCTGCTGGAGCGCGCGTGATCACTCGCCCCGTTTCTGTGCTTTACCTGCTGTCCTGGCTGCTGCCGCTGCTGGCTTTGTGCGGCATGCTGGCCGGCGGCCTGGCCAGTTTCAGCCTGCCGCTGTTTGCTTTTGTGCTGCTGCCCATCGCCGACTGGCTGGTGGGCCGCGCGCCACGTTTGCCGCATCACGTCGAAAGCTCGCATTCGCAATACATTCTTGAAGCCTTCATCCCTTTGTGCGCGGGCGTGCTGCTGATCGGCATCATCTCGGCGCCACACTGGACGCCGCTGGAATGGTGGGCAATACGTTGGCGCTGGGCGTCCAGGCCGGTGTCGGGCTGGCGGCATCGCATGAACTGGGGCACCGGCGCAATCATCTGCTGCGCAAACTCTCGCGTGTGCTGGTGTGGACGTCGGGCTACGGCCACTACCACGTCGAACACAATCGCGGGCATCACGTCTGGGTAGCCACCCCGCACGACCCCTCGACCGCGCGCCGCGGGCAATCTTATTACGCCTTCTGGCGCCAGGCGGTGAGCGGAAGTTTTCGCTGCGCGTGGCAGCATGAATCGCAACGTTTGATGAAAATGCGTCTGCCGGACTGGCACTGGCGCAATGAAGTTTTGTTTGGCGCCACCATCAGCGCGAGCTTGCTCGTGGCGGCGTATTACGTGGCGGGCATCGCAGGCGCGGCGACCTTTGTGCTGCAGGCGGTACTGGGGTTTTCTTTGCTGGAGGCGGTGCAATACATCGAGCATTACGGCCTGATTCGCGAACAAGGCGCCGACGGCCGCTTTGAGCGCGCGACGGCGGCGCATAGCTGGAGTAGCAACTTCCGGCTGAGCAATTATTTGATGTTTGAACTGCAACGCCACGCCGACCATCACGTGCGGCCGGGCGCACCGTTTGCCACGCTGGGGGATCAGGCGGAATCCCCGATGTTGCCGGGGAGCTATCCGATGATGATCATGCTGGCGTTGGTGCCGGTGGCGTGGTTTCGGGTGATGCATCCGCGGTTGGATCGGCATTATCACAATGTGGTGACGCAGCGAGGGGTGCTTTCGGCCTGAAGGCGTGGGGTTTTAGCGGGGCGGATGGCTTTTTTTTTGGGCGGGGTGGGTTGAGGGTGGTGTTTTTTTTGATGTTTGGCTTGCGCCTCGTAAACCTTTAACCGCTTGTGCCTGCGGCGCATGTTTTGGTGTTCAGCTTGCGCTGAACAAACCTTTTACCGCTTGAGCCTGCGGCGCATGTTTTGGTGTTCGGCTTGCGCCTCGTAAACCTTTAACCGCTTAGCCTGCGGCGCATGTTTTGAAACCGGGGGGCGCCCCGTTGCGCCTCGCTTTTCTTTGCTTCGCCAAAGAAAAAGTAAGCAAAAGAAAGGCGACCCCACTCGCGAATCCTTCGCTCGCCAGGGGGCCCGCAG
>BBFD01000187.1 GCA_001313065.1 Silvimonas sp. JCM 19000 | reverse complement strand
CCACAGCCTGGAGCAGCGCGGCCAGACCGCCGCCGCGCAACGCATGCGTGACGCCCTCGCCAAAACGCAGACGAGCAGCGCGCAATAACCTTGTGCTGGCCGCGTCGCGGCGGCGGCGGGGCGCTTGCTGCCTTGTTGGATTGCAGCAAGCAGCCCGGCACGCGCGGCGTGGCGTTCTATGATGCTGCAGCCATCGCCTTATTTCTGTTTCAACTGCCGGAGTTCTGTCATGCAAACCCAAGGTTACGCAGCCTATACCCCTGATACGCCACTCAAGCCCTATGTTTTTTCAGCGGCGCGAATTACGCGCCAACGATGTCTCGATGGAAATCCTGTACTGCGGCGTCTGCCATTCCGATCTGCACACCGCGCGCAATGACTGGGGCTGGAGCTATTACCCCATCGTGCCCGGCCATGAAATTGTCGGTCGCGTGATCGGGGTGGGCACGGCGGTCACGCGTTACAAGGTGGGTGACCATGTGGCAGTGGGATGCATGGTCGATAGCTGCATGGAATGCGACCAGTGCAAAAAAAGGCGAAGAACAATTGTGTCGCGAGGGCAATACCGGCACCTACGCCGGGCGCGATCGCATCAGCGGCGAGAACACGCAAGGGGGCTATTCCAGACATCTGGTGGTGCGTGAGGAATTTTGTTTGCGCATGCCGGCGGGTCTGGATATTGCCAAAGCGGCGCCGCTGTTGTGCGCCGGCATCACCACGTATTCGCCGCTCAAAACCTGGGGCGTCAAAGGCGGTAGCCGCGTCGGCGTTATTGGCCTGGGCGGTCTGGGCCATATGGCGGTCAAGCTGGCGGTGGGGATGGGGCCGATGTCACCGTGCTGAGCCGCACGGCCGATAAAGAAGCCGATGCGCTCAAGCTGGGTGCGGCGCGTTTGCTGGTGTCATCAGACGCCGACGCGATGGCGCGCGCCGGCAGCAGTTTTGATCTGATCATCGACACGGTGCCGGTCAAACATAATCTTGATCTGTACACGCCGCTGCTGGATGTGGATGCCACGCTGGTTATCGTCGGCCAGGTCGGCCGATGGAAGAAAGCAGCACCGTGCCTTTGTTGCTGGGCCGTCGCCGCGTGGCGGGCTCGCCCATCGGTGGCATCGCGCAAACCCAGGAAATGCTGGATTTTTTGCGCCGAGAAAAAAACATCCTGCCGGAATGCGAAATGATCCGCATGGACCAGATCAACGAGGCCTTTGAGCGCATGGAGCGTGCCGATGTGCGCTATCGCTTCGTAATCGATATGGCGTCGCTGGCAGCTGCATAAGCCAGCCACAAGCAGCCAGTAGCAAGCCCCTCGTGCCATAAGCAGGAGGGGCTTTTTTGCTGCGTGCCCGTCAGAGGGCACACCAGGCGGCCATCAAGCGTGGCTGTGGCTGTGGCCGTCGCCGCTGGGCCCCACGTTGTATTCCTCGTCGGTCACTTTCTCCAGCCATACCACCGCCACGCCATCCAGCGCCTCGGTAATCGCCAGATGCGTCATTGCCGTGGTGGCCGACGCGCCGTGCCAATGCTTGTGGCCGGGCGGGCACCAGATGACGTCGCCCGCGCGGATTTCCACGATGGGTTCGCCTTCACATTGGGTCCAGCCGCAACCGGCGGTGACCAGCAAAGTCTGGCCCAGCGGATGGGTATGCCAGGCCGAGCGGCGCCTGGTTCAAACGTCACCGCCGCAACCGAAGCCCGCGCCGGGGCGGGTGGGTTGTTGAGCGGGTCGATGCGGACGGTGCCGGTAAACCAGTCTGCCGGGCCTTTGATCGAGGGCTGTGAGCCGACGCGTTTGAGTTCCATAGCGGTATTTTCCTTGCTGAGGTGAGTCGATGTGAACGCTTTCTGGAACAATCCGGCAAGCGCTCGCTGCATGAACGACACTGTATCCTGCCGCTGCGCGCGCGATAAGATGATGAAATCGGGATGCACTTATGCAATGGAGCATTAATCAATGATTCGCGAAAACCTCAACGACTTGCTGGCGTTTATGACCGTGGCGCGCGAACGCAATTTCACCCGCGCGGCGGCACAACTGGGCATGTCGCAATCGGCCTTGAGCCGCACCATCAAGGGCCTGGAAGCGCGGATGGGTTTGGCCTTGTTAACACGCACCACCCGCAGCGTGGCACTGACCGAAGCGGGGCGCCGCGTTTTTTGCTGCGATTGCGCCGCGGTTTGAAGAAATCGATGTTGAACTCGAAACCCTGAGCGAATTACGCGATCAGCCAGCGGCACGGTGCGCATTACCGCCACCGACTACGCCGCCAACGCCTATGTCTGGCCACGCCTGCGCCCCTTGCTGCGGCAATATCCCGATCTGTGTGTGGAGCTGATCAACGATTACGGCCTGACCAATATCGTCGAGCAGCGTTACGACATCGGCGTGCGCCTGGGTGACCAGGTCGAAAAAAGACATGATCGCCGCGCGGATTGGTCCCGATCTGACCATGGCCATCGTCGGCGCGCCCAGCTACCTGGCGCAGCATCCTGCGCCGGTTACGCCGCAAGACCTGACCCGACACAACTGCATCAATCTGCGCCTGCCCACGCATGAATCGCTGATGCCGTGGGAGTTGCGTAACGGCACGCGTGAACTGCAAGTGCGCGTGGCGGGACAACTGATTTTGAACTCCAGCTACCAGATGCTCGATGCCGCGCTGGAAGGGCTGGGTCTGGCATGGCTGCCGCAAGAACTGGTGCAGCCCCATGTGGACGCAGGACGGCTGGCATGGGTGCTGCCAGACTGGTTTCCCACCTATAGCGGCCATCATCTGTACTACACCAGTCGCCGCCCGGCTTCACGTGCGGTGGCGCTGGTGATCGGCGCCTTGCGGCAAGCATGATCGAACGGGGATTGCGGTGGCGGCCGCCGCGTTATTGGCAAGCGGGCCGCGCGTTTACAGATTGGTCATTTTCAAAACGGCTTCGGGCAGGCGCGCGCCCTGGACTTCAATCGCGGAAATGCCGACCTCAATACTCGCCAGTTCATCGGGCGTGAGTTCCAGCGTGACCGCACCCAGATTCTCTTCCAGCCGTTGCAGTCTGGTGGTGCCCGGGATGGGCGCAATCCACGGCCGTTGCGCCAACAACCAAGCCAGCGCCACCTGTGCGGGGGTCGCATTCTTGCTCGCAGCAACCGCCTTGATGACCTCCACGAGCGCCAGATTGGCTTTGCGTGCTTCGGGCGCAAAGCGTGGCACCTTGTTGCGAAAATCCGTCGCATCAAACTGCGTGTTCTCGTCGATTTTTTTTCCGGTCAAAAAAACCAGCGCCCAAGGGGCTGAACGGCACAAAGCCGATGCCCAGTTCTTGCAGAACCCCCAGCAGTTCGGTCTCCGGGCCGCGCCAGAACAGCGAGTATTCGCTTTGCACCGCCGTCACTGGCAGCACCGCATGCGCACGGCGGATGGTTTGGACACTGGCTTCTGACAAACCGAAATGTTTGACCTTGCCCGCGGCGATCAGCTCGTGCACCGCGCCTGCCACATCTTCGATCGGGACGGCCGGGTCTACCCGATGTTGATAAAACAGATCGATACGGTCGGTGCGCAAGCGCTTGAGCGCGGCTTCGCATACAGCGCGAATATGCTCAGGGCGGCTATTGGTACCCGCGCTTCGGCGTTCGCCGGTGGCAGATCAATATCAAAGCCGAACTTGGTCGCCAGCACCACCTGATCGCGAATCGGCTGTAATGCCTCGCCCAGCAGGGTTTCGTTGGCGAATGGCCCATAGGCTTCGGCCGTGTCGAAATGGCTTACGCCAGATCGTGCGCGCGACGAATCAGTTTGATCATGGCGGCCGGGTCGGCGGCCGGGCCATAGGCTGAGCTCATGCTCATGCAACCCAGACCCAGTGCGGACACTTGCAGGCCCTGGCCTAATTGACGGTATTTCATACAGTGCTCCTTGGGCAGCGCTTATTCGCCAGCCGGAAAATCCGTGGAGGCGGCCAGCTCGGTTTGCGTCTCAAAATCCGCTACCCGTTTGCGTAACACGGTCAGCGTGCTGGCCAGGGCTTGTGAGCCCAACACCATGCGCAGCGGAGCAGGGTGCTGGTCGACACTTTCAATAATGCGGCTGGCCATCCGCGCCGGGTCGCCCGGGGCCAGGCCGTTGGCCGGGTCGAGCATGCGCAAAAAAAAGGCATGGGCAGGCGTGTTGTCATAGATCGGCAGCAGTTTGGCCACCTGCGCGCTGCCATAGCGGAACTCGGTGCGTGCGCCGCCCGGCTCGACCAGGGTCATGCCGATATTGAAACCGGCCACCTCTTGCGCCACCGATTCCACAAAGCCTTCGATACCCCACTTGGTCGCGTGATAGAGCGAATTGCCGGCAAACGCCACCTGACCGCCATAGGTGGAGAGCTGGATGATGCGCCCACCGCCCTGGGCGCGCAGATGCGGAATCACCGCACGGATCAACTGGATAGAGCCGACCAGATTGGTGGCAATCATCTGGTCGATCTGGCTGTCCGACAGCTCTTCTGCGGCACCAAACAGGCCGTAGCCCGCATTGCTGACCACCACATCGATGGTCTTGTGCCGCGCGAAGCTCAGTTCGACCAGATTGCCGATCGCATCGGTATCGGTTACATCCAGCAGTTCAGCATGGAAAGTGTCCGCATATTGCGCGCTCAAATCGGCCACCTTGTGCAGATCGCGCACGGTGCCAATCACGCGTTCGCCGCGCGCGAGCAATTGCTCGGTCATTTCGCGGCCAAAGCCACTGCTGATGCCAGTGATAAACCAGGTACGTTGAGTCATGAGCATGTTCCTTGTCAGATTGCGGTTTTGTTCAGCGTGGGGCAAAACGCGGGATGGATGCGTGGCAGCAGTGCAATCGCCAGGCAAGCCAGGCCTGCCACACCCACGATCAAGCCCATGGGCCACGGCGTGCCATCGGCCAGCCAGCCCAAGAGCGCGGCAGTCAGCACCCCGCTGCCGTAATGCACCGCACCCACCAGCGAAGATGCAGCGCCTGCCTGGCGCGGAAAAAAACGCCAGCGCACTTGCCACCGAGTTGGCGACGATAAAACCGCTCGGCGCCATAAAGAAAAACACCGGTATCGCCAGCCCGGCCACACCGCCAAAGCCGCTACGCGCATCGATGATCAGAACCACACCCGCCAGCGCCACGATCAGCGCGCCGATCTGGAACAGCAGTTGGCTGCCGAGGCGCGGAATCAAGCGCGTATTCAGATAATTCATACCCATCAGCCGAGGATGTTCACGCTGAACAGCAAACCGAAATCGGTCGGCGCGACATGGTAGTAATCGACGTAGGCAAAGGGCGTGCCTGCAATAAAAGCGTAGCAGCCGCCGTAATAGCAGCCCCCCGCCAGCGCATAGGTCAGCAGGCGCGGGTCGCGGATCAGCTGCACATATTCGGCCAGGGTGCTACGCAGGGGGGCTTGATTGCGCAGGCCGGGTGTCAGGGTTTCGGGTAGCCAGCGCAATGCCAGCAGCGCCAGCAGACCGCAGCCGGCGAGCAGCACAAAAAATGATCCGCCATGACCACAGCTTGAGAATCTGTCCGCCCAGCAACGGGCCGGCCAGCGGGGCCACTGCCATCATCAGGATAAGAATGGACAGCATTTGCGCCGCGCGTTCTCGCGGATACAGATCGCGCACCATGGCCCGCGCCAGCACCGGCCCGGCACAGGCACCCAGCGCTTGCACCACGCGCCAGAGTAATAATTGAGCGATGTCGGCGGACACGGCGCAGCCCACCGAGCCAAGCACAAACAACAACAGCCCGGCCGCGATGGGCCAGCGCCGCCCGATGCGATCGCTCAGCGGCCCCCAGAACAGCTGGCCGAGCTAAAGCCGATCAAAAAGGTTGAGATGGTCAATTCCACGCGGCCGCTATTGGTGTGCAGCTCGCGGACCAGTGTCGGCAGCGCCGGCAAATACAGGTCGGTGGCAATCGAAGAAAACGACATCAGCGCGCTGAGGATCAGCATCAAGCGCAGGCTGTGCGCGGCCGCCGCCTTGTGTGGTGCGGCGGTCATCGGGCGGGCCTTGCTGCGGGTGAGATCGGGGTCATGCATGGCTCCAGCCAGTGCTACAAGATGGAGCAAAGTCTATGGCTGGGTGATATTCTGAACAATCCGGCTTTAAGCGCACCTGCTAGTGAAGGAAATTCATTAATGCCCAAGACTGCCGTCTCTGAACTGAGCGCCTTTGCCGTTATTGCCGAACAGCACAGTTTTCGTGCTGCAGCGCGCTTGCTGGATGTTTCCCCCTCGGCCTTGAGCCACGCCATGCGCGCGCTGGAGGAGCGACTGGGCGCGCGGTTGCTGAATCGCACCACGCGCTCGGTGGCGCTGACCGAGGCGGGCGAAAAGTTGCTTAATCGCATCCGTCCCGCGCTGGCCGACATCGACGAAGCCTTGCAGGAAGTGACCAATGCGCGCGAGCGACCCTCGGGCTCCTTGCGCATCAATAGCTCAGAAACCGCCGCCTTGCCGCTGATGCAATATGTGCTACCGGGATTTTTTTGCAGCGCTACCCGGACATCCATGTGGAATTTGTAGTCGACACGCGCCTGGTTGATATCGTGGCCGCCGGCTACGACGCGGGCATCCGCCTGCAGGAGGCGGTACCCAAGGACATGATTGCGGTCAAGTTCGGGCCAGATTTGCGCTTTGCGGCGGTGGCTGCCCCCGAATACTTTGCCCAGCATGCGCCGCCGCAAGTGCCACTGGATTTACTCCAGCATCGCTGCGTGCGGTTTCGCTTTGAAAGCGGGGCGTTGTATCGCTGGGACCTGCAATCCCACGGGCGTCCGATCAATCTGGACGTGAACGGGCCAGTCACGGTGGGTAGCATGCGGCTGGCGATCGAGGCGGCTTTGCGTGGCATCGGCATTGCGTGGGTCAACCAGGCGCAAGTGGCCGAGTACCTCGCCAACGGCCAACTGGTGCAAGTGTTGCAGGACTGGAGCCCGGCGCAGCCTGGCCTGTGTTTGTACTACCCGGCCAACCGCCATCCGCCCACGGCGTTGCGTTTGTTTGCCCAGGCGGTGCGCGACTGGCATGCCGCGCCGTCGGCAGGCACTTGATACCGCGCTAGCGCCTGCCGCAGTTCAAGCAAGGGCGGGATTATTTTTTTCGCTACCACCAGCGCATCGCGGTCCGTCAGCGTATTCAAAAACGCGATGACATCATCACATCCTTGTCATTCCACGCTGGCGTGCCGCCGCGTTTGCGCGTGAGCGGTTCGTCGTTGGTGTCGACATTGGCGCGCTTGTCGGCGGGCAGATCATCAAATTTCTGCAGCTTGCCGTGCACGCTGGGGTACCACTTTTGCGGCGCGGTATCGCGTTGCACATAGAACTGCAGCGCGGTTTTCAGATCGTGGAATTTGCCGTTGTGAAAGAACACGGCGCGCGTCGCCACATTGCGTAGCGTGGGCGTGCGGAACATGCCGCAATAACCATCCTGTTTGGCCTGGTCTTGCCGCAGCGGGCCACACAAACCCATATCAAAGAATTTGGGGTCTTTGTTAACCGCCAACTCGCCATTGCGTGGCACGCCCAGCACTTCAAACTGGTAATCGGTAAACACCGGGTGGGCGCCGTTGGCACCTTGATGATCAAAGTGACAAGACGCGCAATTGCCGCTTTTGGGGTCGTCAAACAATTGTTTGCCGCGCGCTTCTTGCGCCGTCAGCGTGGCTTTGCCATCCATCCATGCGTCGAACTTGCTGCTGTAGGGATGGAAGCTGGCGTCATCCAGCTGAAACTGCGCCAGCGCCAGGCCCGCAAAATGCAGCGCTTGCACGTCGTTATTCAGCACCGCGCGGCCGAACAGTTGGTCGAAGGCGCTGGCGCTATTGCTGTGGCGCAGCCGCTCGGCAAACCCTTGCGGCGTGCCATTGGCCATTTCATCGAGGTTGAGCAAGGGAAACGCCGCTTGCTCATGCAGCGTGTCAAAGCGGCCATCCCAGGTCAGGCCGCCCGTGGGCGGCAGCTCTTGCGCTTCGGCGCGTTCCATCATGCTGGCCGGGCTTTCCACGTGCCAGGCTTGCATCTTGTTGAGGGTGTAGCGCAAGGACGGCACGGCGCGCATGCCTGATGCGTCATATCCGCGCCGCCAAACTGGGCGGGCAGGGCATTGGGTGGGCCATATGCC
>BBFD01000186.1 GCA_001313065.1 Silvimonas sp. JCM 19000 | reverse complement strand
CACCGCGCCGCCGCGGGCCAGCGCCCATCCCGAACTGACTGCAGGCCAGGCCAACGCGGTCGCACAGCTCAACCAGGCGCAGGGTTATCGCCCGTTCTTGTTGTACGGCGTTACCGGCAGCGGCAAGACCGAGGTCTATCTGCGCGAAATCGAGGCCCGCTTGGCGCATGGCGGCCAGGTACTGGTGCTGGTGCCCGAAATCAATCTGACGCCACAGCTGGAAGCGCGCTTCCGCCTGCGTTTTCCGCAAGAACATATCGTCGCCCTGCATAGCGGCCTCGCCGATGGCGAGCGTACGCGCAACTGGCTGCTGGCGGCGCAAGGCGCGCGCGCATCGTGCTGGGCACGCGGCTGGCAGTGTTTACGCCCTTGCCGCATCTGGCGCTGATTGTGGTGGACGAAGAGCACGATCAGTCCTATCGCCAGCAAGAAGGCTTTCGCTATTCAGCGCGTGACGTGGCGGTGTATCGCGCCCGCCAGGCCCAGGTCCCCATCGTGCTGGGCAGCGCCACGCCCTCGATCGAAAGCTGGCGCAATATGCGCGAAGGCCGTTATGCCTTGCTGACGCTGGGCCAGCGCGCGGTCAGCGGTGCTAAAGCCCCGCAGATGACCTTGATTTCAACGCAGCAACAACGGCTGTTTGATGGCCTGACCCAAACCGCCATCAATACCTTGCGCGATTGTCTCGATGCGGGCCAACAGGCACTGGTGTTTATCAATCGGCGTGGCTATTCGCCCGTGCTGGCATGCCATGAATGCGGCTGGATCGCCTCCTGTAAGCGCTGCGATGCGCGCCTGGTTTTGCATCGCGAAGACCGCCGTTTGCGCTGTCATCACTGCGGCTGGGAAAGCCCGCCGCCTGCGCAATGTCCGGATTGCGGCAACGCTGATCTGCAGCCGCTGGGCTTTGGCACGCAGCGGCTGGAAGAAACGCTGACCAGCTTGTTCCCCGATACCCCACCGCTGCGTATCGACCGCGACAACACGCGCCGCAAAGGCAGTCTGGATGCGATGTTGCAACAAGTGCATGCCGGCGAAGCACGCCTGCTGGTGGGCACGCAAATGCTGGCCAAGGGCCATGACTTTGCCGGATTGAGCCTGGTGGTGGTGGTCAATGCCGATGCTGGATTGTTTTCTACTGATTTCCGCGCGCAAGAACGGCTGTTTGCCCAACTGCTGCAGGTGGCAGGACGGGCAGGGCGCGCGGGCTTGCCGGGGCGCGTGCTGATCCAGACCCGCTATCACGACGATCCCTTCTATCCGCAATTGTTGGCTGGCGATTACGCTGCATTTGCCGATCGCGTATTGCAAGAACGTAAAGCCAACGATTTGCCGCCCTATGCCGCGTGGGCAATGCTGCGGGCCGAATCAAAGGTGTTGATGCGCGCGGTGGTGTATTTGCGCGAGGCGGTGCAATTGCTGCGCACGCAGCCAGGTATTCATGCTGGCGCGCCCATTCCGGCCTTGATGATGCGCAAAGCCAATCAGGAGCGGGCACAAGTGCTGGTGTCGTCGTCGTCACGCCCGGCGTTGCAAAGCGCCATGCGCTTTCTGATGGGTGAGTTATTGCAAAAGAAAGCGCCGGGCGTGCGCTGGTATATCGATATCGATCCGTCTGAGGCATAAAAAAACCCGGCTGTTGCAGCCGGGTTTTTTATATCGAGTGCGGGAGGTGATCAGATCGCATCTTCGTCGGTTTCGCCAGTACGGATACGCACGGCTTGTTCGACGCTGGTAACAAAAAAATCTTGCCATCACCAATCTTGCCCGTGCGCGCCGCCACCTGGATGGCCTCGACGGCCGCATCCACCTTGTCGGCCGGCAGCACCACTTCCACCTTGATCTTGGGCAGGAAATCAACCACGTATTCCGCGCCGCGATACAACTCGGTGTGACCCTTCTGGCGGCCGAAGCCTTTGACTTCAGTAACAGTCAGACCAGAAATACCAATCTCGGACAACGCTTCGCGCACTTCGTCCAGTTTGAACGGCTTGATAATCGCTTCGATTTTTTTTCATTTTTTTTCGGTCCTGTAAAAACACGTGTGCGGGATGCGGACGATCAAACGCCAGTATAGCCACGCCGATGCGCGCGGCAACCATGCCGATCAGCGCGATCCTAATTGCAGCGTATGGCTCGGCCCCATGCGGTCCAGCAAAGCCGTAAACATGGCTTCTTTGCCCGGGGTCGGGGTAAAAGTCAGCGCGCCGGTCGGGCCATTATTGGTGATCGCACCGCCACCGCTGATCGCCAACATGCCGCCCTGCGGTTGCATGGCCCAGTTGGTGGCGGCGCCTTGTTGCTGCACATTGATCAGATAGTTGCCAAATGGATTGACCTGCGGCGTGACCAGCGAACTGGCGTCCTGCCACAGAATGCTGGTTTGCTCGAAATGGTTTTGCGCCAGCGCCGCAGCGCGGATTTGCAGATCGCCGCCCAACTGAAACGGCGACAGCATCTTGACCTGCGCCATCAAAGGACTGGCTGGCACGGTCATGGACACGTTTTTTTCCAGCCGCCATCCGGCCGCCGACAACACGGCGCGCGCTGTGCCAGCCGGGGCATCGGCGTAGTGGGTTTCGAGCTGCCATGCCAACGCGCCTTTTAACAAGGCGCCCGGCTGCCAATGCCAACGCACATCCTGCAGCAACTGCTGGCCACCTACGCCAAGCTGGCCAATGCGGCCTTCCCACAAAGTGCCGCTGACGTCACCGGCCTGGACCGGAGCCGGCAAGGTGGCGGCAAACAGCACGGTGGGCAAACGCAAAAAAGCAAATACGCCAAACAACAACAGGCCAAACCACAGCAAGGGGTGACGATAACGTTTCATCGGGTCACCACTGCGGTGAAATGGACGATGCCATTGTTTTGTTCGCTCGAAATATCTGCGCTCACGGCGTGCGCCCCGGTTTCGCGCTGCAGACCGCTGAGTAAATCCAGCACTTGATTAAAGGCCACTTCGGTGGCGTCGATCTTGAGACGGTTGTCCGGCTGTGCCTGCAAGTCGGCCTTGATATTGCGCAGGCCCAGACTGGCGGTGACGGCCTGACGCAAGTCATCACTCCGCGCCGCGCCGGGGGCGCCACCTGCCGCCTTGATCAAGCGATGCTGCGTTGCATTTGCGCCAGATCAGCCTGCAAACGTGGCAGTTGTCGGCTGAGGCAGCACGCTGATTGACCAAGGGCTCCCACAAGGCCACATACAACAGGGCGATCAGGATGACGGCAGCCGCCGCGCCCAACATCGCGCGTTCGCGCGGTGCGCGGGCCAACCAGAAGGCTAAAAACCTGGCTTTCATTGTGCTGCTCCGCCCAGGCGCAAGGTGGTCACGCCACCGGCCCCGGCTTGCGCGTCGGCCTTGAGGCCGGCGCTGGTCAATTTCTGCTGCACCGCCGCTACATCGGCAGTCGGAATATCTATCTGCAAGCGGCCGCTGTCGTAACGCAGGCGCTTGAGCGTCAGCGGCCCGATGCCATCCAGCTTTTGCAGCATCGCGGTCAGGTCACCGCTATTGTTGTTGCCGCGATCAGCGCCGCTGCTATGCAACTGGCTTTGCAATTGCAAGACCGGATCCACAATCGGCACGCCCGGGAAAGCTGCGGCAAAGGTCTGGCGCAGCTCGCGTTGCAGGCTGGCCACCTCGCTACGCAAAGACCACCAGTTGATCAAGGCACTGACCAACCCAACCACCACCACGGCCGCCAGCAGCAGACCCGCGCGGCGTAGCCGCAGCACGTCGACCGGAACCCTTACCTTGGGCGAGAGTTCGCCTTGCAATAGATTGATCGCATCAACCCGCGCCGGATCACCACACAAATCCGGCCAGGCCAGCTCTTGCACCGGACGGTCTGCGGTCCAGGCGTTGGCGACTTGCTCATCATCAAACCAGGCCACTTCGTCGCGCAGCACCAGCATGACGCCGCCGTCCATCACGGCGCGCGAGGTTTCTTCTTGCGGCTCGACCAGATCAGAAATCGCATATGCCGCGCGCGGCCGATGGTGCGTGCTGGCCAGCAAACCGGCCCAGCCACGCAACCAGTTGCGGTCGGTTGCAACTACGCGCGTCTCGGCATTGGCCGCCGGGCCCGCAGCCAGATGCAAGGCGCTGGTATCGCTCAGCACACGCTCTTCCAGCGCATGCGGCAGCAGCGCGCGCAGCTTCTGCATCGATTGCGCGGGCAGAGCCAACAGATATTGAGAATAGCGAGTGGCTGGCACCAGCAGCTCGATTGCGGCGGCTTGCGGCCATTGCGCCACCGTGCCGCTGCCATGTTGCAGCTGACCGGAGGGTTCGATACCACACCAGCGCACCGGGGTATCGGGCGAGGGCGGCCCGTCAATCACGACGCGCAGGGTGGCAAAAGAAGTCGGGGAAAGGCTCACGAATACGGTCACTCAATGCGGGATGAATGCGGCAAGAAAGCCAGCCTTTACTTACTATAGATCGGCGTGGACTTTAGCCCCGTTTGACGGCGCGAGTATGCCATAAACCATGTGACACCAGCAGGTGCGCGCGCAGCGTTTGTTTTTTTTGGTGCGACATATCCTTTATACTCCCGGTCTGCCTCAAAACGGCTGGCAGCTGAGTACGTCCAAACGTACGCTGCGCTGGCCGTTTTTTTGCATTCCGGCATCGGGAGCAAAGGCAACGCGAGCGTGGCGGAATTGGTAGACGCCCTGGATTTAGGTTCCAGTGTCGAAAGGCGTGGGAGTTCGAGTCTCCCCGCTCGCACCAGACACAGAAGTCGCCAGACTTCGCAAAAGCCCGGAAGGCCCCGTTAGTACAGGGTTTCCGGGCTTTTTTTGTTTTTTTGCGGCCATACCGTTATTTACACCGAAGCAAGTCCCCGCTAGGCGGCTTTTTTTTATGCCCGGCGGCGAGCGGCTCTGCCTGAGCCTTCACGCACGCAAGCAAAATCCTGCAGATTCTTGCGGATTGGACCGGCGGCCAACCTAATATAATTTGATCTCAAGAATCCTTTCGGCAAGACGGTGTGGAATATTTTTTGCTTGCCAGCCTATCCGATAAAACACTGATGTTTTGATTGCGAAGTCCGCTTTCAAATCCTTCGTGTGAGGCGGTTTCCCAGGAGAATCTGACGGGATGATGATGTGGGCGATATCAGAATAATTGAAAGGTTGCATCCAGGAGCCATCATCAGCAATTCCATAATCAGAAACGTCAATCTTGCGGGGCAAACCGCTTTGCCAGTATCCGCAGTCTTCGGTCAACCTTTGAAACGTAGTCCAGGAACACCAGGATGAACTCCTGGCGGCTAACGAGTTGCCGTCGCCAAGCTCATTGATTGCCACGACGAAAAAAAAGATTTCCAATCAGCATCTGTCATTACAGTCATTTTTTATGACCCTGCGCGGTAAGTGAAAATAAGAGAGGCCTCTTTCGCGTTGGTGGCGTGGAAACGTGGACGCGAATGGGGAGTCGGGCCACACTGGTCGGGGTAGTCAAAAGGATGTTCAACCACTGATGATCCATCCGGCAAGCCGTAGCCGTAATTCTGTGGATAACAAGTCCGCACGGGTGCTGATTGAAACCTGGCGCCGGGAATACAACGAGGAAAGACCGTGCCGAATTCGGCCGGATCGTGATATCAGAGCCTGGGTCGCATATTCGCGCCGGCAGCTTATTTAGCCTTTCCACACGAGGCTTGAAGCGCATCAATGTCATATTGATGTTGGCGTTCCATTTTTTTTGTCTCAAGTTACTCTGCACAATGTGGACTGCCCCGGATTCTGTAGACAAACGCAAGCCTCACGCCGCAGCCAGTTCAAAGGCCTCCAGACTGATGCCGCAAGGTGGCTGCGGCTTGACAGCCCCTTCCACGCGTAGCAAAGCAGGAATTGCCAACGGAAATTGACCCGACGGGATCCGTCTATGCGCGCGGATTTCCACCTACATAAGCACAGACATTTTTTTGTTATCCGCGATCTGAAAACTCTCCTATCATCACGTGGCATTGAAGGGCCGCCAAAGGTTCTGCATAAAAAAAGTCATACTGCTGCTTCGAAAAAAAACCCACCGTTTAGCTATTTTGTAGTCAAGTTGATATAAGTATCCATGTCTTCCATCCGGCATTTCAACGCGGAAATAAACGTCATTCCCATTATCTATGCACCAAACAACTTGAATAATTTCGCCCTTCTTAATATTGTGTGCGACCTCTCTGTGATCAAAGGGGATATTGGCATCCGTTTTATATAAAACCACATCCTTTTGAAGGGTTATTTCGTAGCCTGATGGTGCGACGACCAGCAATGCAGCCATCAATATGACGAGCAGAGTAAAAGCTAGTTTTCGCATCATGGCGCCGACCTGTACCAAATAACCTTGGAAACCGAGCCACTATTCAGCAGTTCTTGCTCACCCCCCGGGGTAATAGATGGCGAAAAAAATTGACCCAGCATTCATTAGGTATCAAGCGTAATGTCCTCCCAAGGCTCAATAGAGATAAGCCATTCCAGCGTGCGACGGCGCTCCTCTAACGTTAATTGATCGTTATTGTGGTCGGCAGACGACGTGTGATGATGTTCGCGGCTAAACCAATGCCAGCAATATGCAAGGTCGCATTTCGCAATCAGCTCTTGCCGTCGCCCGGCAGCTGGACCTGCCGGAAGATGAGCTGGCCTTCATTTTCAAAGGGCATTTCCAGCCCGAAGACCAGGCCCGGCTGGCGAACTACATTGCCGTGCTCGAAGGTGCAGCCTGACACCAAAGGTGACAGCGGCAGGAGTATTGCCAGGACACCCCCCTCATTACCCCCAGAAACGCCCGCCAAACACCCACCCCTGCGGTGGCAGTCTGGTGGCAAGTTTTACGTTTTCAAATCAGGATGTTGAGGCGTTCCTGCCGAAAGCTCGGTGGCAGCGGGCAAGTCAGGTTTTTCCGTTTATTTCATATGGATCAAAAGGTTAGTCATGCGGGCGGGCCTGCGTATGGTGTATATGCCTTTATGCGTTAAGGGAACGGAGCCGCCAGACCGCCATAAATGACCCACCGGACGGCCCGAAACCACCAACGCAAAGCGTCCCCACCCATTCCGCTGGCGGCAGCTGCGGCAGTCCAACAGGCCAGCACACCACCGCCGGACGAGTAGATAAAAAAAAGTAGGCGATTAGTAGATAAAAAGTAGGCGTTTTGTAGGCAAAGCAGGCACTGGTAGGTAAAAAAGTAGATGTTTAGTAGGCAAAAAAGTAGACGATTCCCGGCTCGCACATCCCGCCAGAAACGACAATGCCCACCAAGGCGGTGGGCATTGTCGTTTCTATGTCTGCTCATTGCTGTCTATAGAGGCTTTAGGATCAGCGAGCATTTTTTCTGATGGCAAAACCCACCATCAGTACCCCAGCAACCAATGCCCCCAACCCAATCAGCCATGCCAACTCCAAAATGGGCTGTCCCACAATGAGGAAGCACCTATCCCAATGAGTAGCAATCCGAGCAACCCATTTGGCAGTTTTTCCCACGGCAGAAATGCAAGTCCCATTTAAGCTCTGGCCCAATTAAATAGGGGTACAGGCACTGGATTTTCTACCACTCGTCGCGCCGCTTTTGGATATTTTCACCGCCCTCATCATCGGGCTTGTCACCATCACGCATAGATGCCAAAAAGCTAAACGACTCAAAGATCGCTGCTAAGGCTCCAACAATAATCGAGGTGCCGGTCCAGGAGATCAGATAAAAAATCGTCGCCAGAGTAGCCAAAATAATAGTTGGTTTACCAATACGGTAGGTCATGGTTCTTATATCCCAGCCATTTCAATTCATACGCTGTGTCAAAACAATCCTGGACCCAATGATCATTTCTGACATACAGGCGCAGGGGTAGGTTCTGTCGTGCATTTAGAAGAGCAATATGCTGCGACAGAAGCTTGGCAAGCAATATTAACGACAGCAGCATCTTCTGGCTGAGCGAGACCTAACCACTTCATGGGGGATGTCACGCTACACACCTTTTTTAAGTGACTGCGCACAATCCGAAAAAAACACTTCAAATTAAGGTTTGACGTAGGCGGAATATACGGCGGGCTATCGTTTTGGTGGCAAATCAATGGATTGAATCCGAGAACTTCGCAGTACGAAGCACGAGATGATCACCTCCTCGCAACCCCAAAGTCCGTCTGACCGATAGGATTGCCGCCCACATATGCATAAGTATTAATCCCCCCACCCAACCCAACC
>BBFD01000185.1 GCA_001313065.1 Silvimonas sp. JCM 19000 | reverse complement strand
CTACAGGCGCTTGCAGCGGGCGTCGGGTGTTTGCATCGCGCTGTGCTCCGCGTGGAGATTGGGGCGGCTGCAGTAGCGTTTTTTGCTGGGCGACGCGTGCGCAGGCGTCCGCAAAAACAAAACCCCGGTCTGCAGGCAGGCCGGGGTGGTTGCAACGAAGTGCCCTGGTGGCCAGGGCAAACCAGGCGGGCTTAGTCTTCCAGGGCCAGCAATTCAGCCAGCGTCTGGCGGCGACGGATCAGTTTGAACGCGTCGCCTTCCACCAGCACTTCGGGTATCAGCGGGCGCGAATTGTAATTGGACGACATGGACGCGCCGTAGGCACCGGCATCGTGGAAGATAGCCAGGTCGCCCACTTGCGCTTGCGGCAGCAGGTGGGGGTCGAGGATGCCGTCGGCCTTTTGCGTAAACACATCGCCCGATTCGCACAAAGGCCCGGCGACGACGCTCGCAATCTGCTCGCCTGCAATGGCGCTGCCGTCGGCGTGCATCAAGCTGATTTCGTGATACGCGCCATACATGGCCGGGCGCATCAGGTCGTTAAAGCCCGCATCGACCAAGGTGTAATGCATGCTGCCTGCGGTCTTGGCGGCGCGGACCTCGGCCAGCAATTTACCGGCTTCGGCCACAATAAACCGACCGGGTTCGATTTCGAGATGCACGGCGTGGCCGACGATGGCTTCAATCTGCTTGCGTGCGGCATCCCACACGGCAAAGTAATGCGCGGTATCGACGCGGGTGTCGTCGTCCGCGCGATAGGGGATGGACAAGCCGCCGCCGGTAGAAATGGCGCGGATATCGTGGCCGGATTGGCGCACTTGCTCAACCATGGCATCGCACACGCGGTTGAGGTGGCTGTAATCAACGCCGGAGCCGATATGCATATGCAGGCCCACCAGATCGAGCTGGTAGTGTTTGACCAGCTCGATGGCGGCGCCCAGTTGCTCAAACCAGATGCCGTGCTTGCTGAATTCGCCGCCGGTATTGGTCTTGCGGCTGTGGCCGTGGCCGAAGCCGGGGTTGATGCGCAACCACACGCGATGGCCGGGGCTGACTTCGCCCAGTTGTTGCAGCATGTCGGTGGAGCCGGCGTTGACCGGCACTTTTAGTTCGACTACCCGGGCCAGCGTGGCGCGATCCAGAATATCGGCGGTAAACACCACCGGGCTCGGCTCATCCGTCACCTGATAGCCCGCCGCCAGCGCACGCTCCAGTTCGCCCAACGAGACCGAATCCACCATCACGCCTTCGGCTTTAAGCAAGCGCAGCAAATGCGTATTGGAATTGGCTTTTTGCGCAAAGCGGATCACGTCGAATTGTTTCAGTTCAGCAATGCGCGCGCGGATGGTGGCGGCGTCATAAACATAACAAGGCGTGCCGACTTGCGCGGCGATACGGGCGAGCAGAGGGCCGTTGAAGGGCTTCATAAGCTTGAGTCCAGATGGCTGATTTATATGGTGTTGTGTGATGTCCGTCGGGCATTTTACACACGAAAGCCGCCGCCGGGCGCAGCAACACCGCCGCGATCAGACCGGGCTGGCGTAAATCTGGACTCGATTGCGCCCGTTGTTCTTGGCGCTGTACAGGGCCTGGTCGGCGCGGATCAAGCATGATCCAGCCCCAGTTCTTGCGGCCACGCGCAAATGCCAAAGCTGGCGGTAAAGCTGACCGTGCCGCCGTCTGCCAGCGCCACGCGGATTTGCGCGACTTGTTCACGCAAGCGCTCGGCCACCAGCGTGGCGCCTTCAATCGCAGTTTCCGGCAGCAACAAGGCAAATTCTTCGCCGCCCATGCGTGCCACCAGATCAATCTCGCGCAAGCTGGCTGAGACCACGTTGGCCAACTGGCGCAGCGCCTCATCGCCACATCGTGGCCGTGCGCGTCGTTGATGCGCTTGAAGTGGTCGATATCAAACATCACCAGCGACAAGGGCGTGCCCGAGCGCGCGGCGCGTTTGTATTCCATATCGGCGCGCAGCCAGAAGGCGCGGCGGTTGAGCAGCCCGGTCAGGCTATCGGTACTGGCCAGTTCTTCCAGTTGCTTGACCATGCTGGCGCGTTCTTCCAGCGTGGACAGCAGATGCATATTGGCGCGGTCGAGCATGTCGGTGCGCGCATGCACTTGCTCTTCCAGCGCCTGGTTCAAAGTGGCCAGTTTGCTGCGTTCGTCGTTCAGGCCGGCCACCAGATGGCGCAGCGAAGCCGATAGCCGCGCCGATTCGCTGTACTGGTTTTCCAGCGGGATTTCGAGACCGGTTTCGCCTTGCTGCAAACGCTCGGCCGCTTCAGCCAGCCGCAGCATCGGTCGTGCAATGGCTTCAGCCAGCCAGGCGCCGACCAGGGCAAACAGCAGCGCGCCAATGGCGCCCACCACCAATATCGTCAACTGCAAGCTGCGAACCGGTGCAAAGGCAATGCGGGTGGGCTGGCGCACCACGATCTTCCAGCCCAGTCCGGCAAAATTCTGCTCGCCGTGGGTCAGCACCAGCGAGGTTAGATAATCATTGCCGTCGGGCCAGGTCACCGGCTCGCCTGGGGCCTCGGCAGTGGGCAGGCGGCCAGGCAATTTGACACTGGCCGGATCAACGCCGGGCGGGGCGAGGATGATTTCGCCGGTCCGGTTCAGTACAAAGGTTTCAATGCCCTGACTGCGCCGCGCCGGGGTAAACACGTTCTGCTCCAGCCCACGCGCCCACGCCCACGATAAATGCGCGCCCAGCACGCCAAGAAACTGGCCGTTCAGATCAAACACCGGCGTGGCGACATCCACAAAGCGCAGGGGCTCGCCATTGGCTTGCGGGCTGAGCAATCGGGCCAGCAATTTGCTTCATGAATATCGCCGGTAAACAGATCGCGTTTGCCCGCCTGAAACCACGGCCGTTCGGCCACACTTTTGCCTTCGAGCAAACCATGCGTGGCGTATTGCACGATGCCTTCCGGGCTGGCCATGCCGATAAACGCATAATTGGGGAAAGTTTGCGCCAGCTTGTCGAGCACGGCGCGGTTGTCGTTTTTTTTGCTGGTGGATGGATCGCGAATCTGACGTAGCGCCGCGATGATCTGGATGTCACGCACGCGCTGGTTCATGCCGCGATCCATCTGGTCGCGTAACTGACCTGCCAGCTCGCTGATGGCCTGGCCGATGTCTTCACGCTGGCGCTCGGTCGCCAGATGGCCCAATACCAGCGACAAACTCAGCGCCATGATGGCGGAGACTGCCGCAAAGGCGACCATCAACACAGAACGCAGGTTCTTGCGCGGCATGCAACCTCGAGCCAGTTAAACACGGAACACAAATTGTAATCGGCGCGCTGCGCTTGTGCATGGCGCATGCGCCGGGTGCAACAGCCACGCCACAACGCGCCGCTGGCGCCGTCAGGCTGCCTGCAAGGTCTGCAGGATTTCGCCCTCGATCTGGCGCACTGCGCGCTCATCGCCGAGCACATTGCCCGACACCACAAAGTTATCTTCGGCCCGCTCGCCAGGGTCATGATCTTGGCCGCGTGGATTTCGATACGGTGCGTGGCCAGGATAGCAGCAATCGCCGACAACAGGCCCGCGCGGTCACCGGCCACGATTTCGACGATTGAATAGCGACCACCGCGTTCATCCGGCCGGATCGAGACGCTGGGCCGGATCGGAAAATGCTTTTGCTGGCGCGAGATCCGACTGCGGCCCGGGCCGCGCAACGGTGCATTGTGCGCAATTTGCGTGGCCAGTTCGTATTCAACATAGCCGATCAGATCGCGATAGTTCTGCCCGGCATGATCCTGGATATACACATAGAAGCTATCGAGCGCGTAACCGTGGCGCGTGGTCTGGATATGCGCATCAAAAATGCTGTAGCCGGCTTTTTTTTCAAAAAACGCGCAAATCCGCGCGAACAAGTCAGGCTCATCGCGCGTATAGACCAGCACTTGCAAGCCTTCGCCGGTCTCGGACAAACGTGCCCGCACGATGGGTTCATCGGTGTTCAGGCGTGTAAACAGCTGGCGCGTGTGCCAGGCAATCTCGCGTGCCTCGTGCCGCAAAAAAAGTAGATGGTGTCGAGCTGGGCCCAGAATGCTTCGTGCGCATCCGGGCGCAAGCCGTACAAGCGCAGCAGGCGCAGCGCTTCTTCCTGCCGCTCTTCCACCCAGGATTTGACCCCGATGTTCTGGCTGTTCAGATAGCGCTGCGTGGCTTTGAACAGATCTTCCAGCAGCTTGGCCTTCCACGCGTTCCAGACTTTGGGGCTGGTGCCACGGATATCGGCCACGGTGAGCAGATACAAGGCGGTCAGGCGGCGCTGGTCGCCCACCAGCCTGGCAAAATCGGCAATCACGTCGGGGTCATACACGTCCTGCTTTTGCGCCACTTGCGACATCACCAGATGCTGCTGTACCAGCCACGGAATCAAGGCCCGATCATCCGGGTGCAGCGGGTGTTCAGCGCAGAATTTTTTTCGGCTATTGCCTGGCCCAGGGTGGAGTGATCGCCGCCGCGGCCTTTGCCGATGTCGTGGAACAGGGCACTCAGATACAGCGCCTCGGGCCGTTCAAATTCTTCGGTCAGGCGTGAGCAAAACGGGTATTCATGCGTAAAGGCGGGCATGGCAAAGCGGCGCAGATTACGCAGTACCATCAGCGTGTGTTCGTCCACGGTGTACACGTGGAACAGGTCGTGCTGCATACGCCCGACGATCTCGCCAAAGCGCGGCAGATAACGGCCGAGCACGCCGTAGCGGTTCATGGCGCGCAGGCTGTGGGTAAGGCCGCGCGGCTGCCGGAACAAATCGATAAACATCGCCTTGTTGGCCGGATCAGCACGGAACGCGTCATCGATCAGCGCGCGTGCATGCCACAGCGCGCGCAGGGTTTCCGGGGCGATGTCGGTGGCGTAAGGCTGTTGTTCGTAGAGCAAGAACAATTCCAGCATCGCCGACGGGGTTCGCTCGAATACATCGGGGGCCGCAATTTCGAGCGAAGAACCGCGTAACTGAAAGCGCTCGTTCAGGGGCGTAATATCGCTGCCGATTTGCGAATAAATGCGCGAGCGCAACGCCTGCACCAGCAGCGGCGTGAGTTGGCCGACCACGCGCGCGGCCAGATAGTACTGCGCCATTAATTGTTCGCTGGCGCGCTGGCGCTCGTTATCGACCAGTTTGAAATCGCTGGCCAGTTGATGCTGGTAATCCCACAGAATGCGATCTTCGCGGCGCCGGGCGACCCAGTGCAGCTGGATGCGGATGGTGCGCAGCACGCGCTCGGCATGGCGCAGGCTCTGGCTTTCTTCACGCGTGAGCATGCCCATGGCGGCCAGCTTGCGCCAATCGTGGCCCAGGCCCAGCGCACCGGCAATCCAGCCGATCAGATGCAGATCTCGTAAGCCGCCGGGAGCTTCTTTGAGGTTGGGTTCCAGCTTGTAAGTGGCGTTCTCAAACTTGCCGTAGCGGGCTTGCTGTTCCAGCAACTTGGCATCGAAAAACTCTTTGGGATCGATGTGCTGAAACACGGCATGGCGAAACCGGGCAAAGCGGGCCGGATCGCCACTCAGGCGGCGACATTCCAGCAGTGCCGTTTGCACGGTGATGTCTTTTTCTGCTTCGCTCAGGCAATCGGCATGGTGCGTACGCTGTGGCCGACCTCCAGGCCGATATCCCACAGTTCACCGACAAAGACTTCCAGCTTTTCCAGCGCTGCCGCCGAGGGCTGGTCCGGCAGCAGGATCAATAAATCGATATCAGAATGCGGAAACAATTCGCCCCGACCATAGCCACCCACGGCCACCAGCAAGGTGTCGTCAGCAAAGTCATGGCGTTGCCACAATTCCTGCAAAGTGCGATCAGTCAATTGCGCCAGCGCGCGCAACAAGGGCGCGGCGCGTTGGGGGCAGTCAAAGCGCTGGCGCAATGCCGCCTTTTGCGCGGCGTGGTGTTCACGGATCTGGCTAACGGATCGCAGCTCGCTCATATCGATGTGCTTATCCCAGCAGGTATTGCGACGGTTGGTCTTGCACGCCAGCCGAGCGCGTCAGCACTTCGTAACCGGTTTCGGTTACCAGCACCGTGTGTTCCCACTGCGCCGACAGCGAGCGATCACGCGTGACGATGGTCCAGCCATCGGGCATGGCGCGGATCTCGCGCTTGCCGGCGTTGATCATGGGCTCGATGGTAAAGATCATGCCGGGCTCCAGCACCATGCCGGTTCCGGCTTTGCCGTAATGCACGACTTGCGGATCTTCATGAAATTGCGTGCCGATACCGTGACCGCAGAATTCGCGTACCACCGAATAACCGGCCTTTTCGGCATAACGCTGTATGGCTTCGCCAATATCGCCCAGCGTAGCGCCCGGTTTGACTTGTTCGATGCCGATCCACATGCAATCAAACGTCACTTGCGACAAACGCTGCGCGTGTGGCGGGACTTTGTCGCCCACCATAAACATGCGGCTGGTGTCGCCGTGATAACCGTCTTTGATGACGGTGACGTCGATATTGAGCGCGTCGCCATTCTTTAACGGCTTTTCATTGGGAATGCCGTGGCAGACCACGTTATTGATCGAAGTACAGACCGCTTTGGGGTAGGGGGTATAACCCGGCGGCTGGTAATTGAGCGGCGCCGGAATCGTGCCTTGCACATTCACCATATATTCATGGCAAAGGCGGTCGAGTTCTTCGGTGGTCACGCCCGGTTTGACAAAGGGGGTGATGTAATCAAGGACTTCGGCGGCCAGGCGGCCGGCCACGCGCATTCTGGCGATGTCCTCTGCGTTCTTGATGGTGACTGACATATTGATTTTTTCCTCGCCCGTCCTGGCATTGCTGCAATTAAGCATGCGTTAACAAAAGCATATGGGGACGGCGCGTAAAAAAGCACAAAGAGAGGCCGGGCCTCTCTTTGTGCTGCATTGTGGTGAGAAACAATGCCGGTATTCTAGCGCCGCGCGTGCTCGGGCAACACGATGTTGACTTCAAGCACCTCGAAATCATCTTTCTTGTCGAGTTGTACTTTGATGTCGTCCGGATTGATCGCCACATATTTGGAGATGACTTCAATCAGCTCGCGTTGCAGTTGCGGCAAATAGTCCGGGGCATCGCGACCGGCGCGTTCGTGCGCCAGAATGATCTGCAAGCGCTCGCGCGCCACGCTGGCGCTTTTCTTCTTTTCGCCAAAGAAATAACTGAGGATAGACATGGGTTAACCTCCGAACAGCCGTTTCCAGAACGGCTGCTTCGGCGCCTCGATAAAGCGCAGCGGTTTGTCTTCGCCCAGGAAACGGGCCACCACATCTTTGTATGCTTCTGACACATCGGTGCCGGCGGAATGAATCGCCGGCGCGCCCGCGTTGGAGGCTTGCAAGACTACTTCCGATTCCGGCACCACGCCAATCAGCGAAATGCGCAGCAGATGTTGCACATCGTCCAGCGACAGCATTTCGCCGCTATCCACGCGCTTGGGCGAATAACGCGTAACCAGCAAATGGGTTTTAACCTGACCGCCTTCTTCGGCTTTCTTCGATTTGGCATCCAGAATGCCGATAATGCGATCCGAATCGCGCACCGACGAGACTTCCGGGTTGGTGACCACCACGGCTTCATCGGCAAAATACAGCGCCAGGAAAGCACCGGTTTCAATCCCGGCCGGGCTATCACAGACGATGTAATCAAAGCCATCGGCCGCCAGTTCTTCCAGTACCTTTTGCACGCCTTCTTTGGATAGCGCGTCTTTATCGCGGGTTTGCGACGCGGGCAGGATAAACAGATTGTCGCTGTTCTTGTCCTTGATCAGCGCCTGGCGCAGGGTGGCTTCACCCTGAATCACATTGACGAAGTCATACACCACGCGGCGTTCGCAACCCATGATCAGATCGAGGTTACGCAAACCGACGTCAAAATCGATTACCGCTGTTTTAAAACCGCGCAATGCCAGGCCGGAAGCAAAACTGGCGCTGGTCGTGGTCTTGCCCACGCCACCTTTGCCGGAAGTGACAACAATGATTTTGGCCACGAATAATCCTTTTTTTATCTCTGCAGTGTGGGTGTTGGCCTGGACGCTTAAAGCGCCAGTGCTTCTATAACCAGATTGTCTTGATCCAGAAAAAAACCTGCGCCGGTTTTGATTTGACCGACGCGGGCAATGATTCGTCCAGCGTGCGATACACGCCTGCGATAGACACCAGCTCGGCTTCCAGGCTGGTGGTAAAAAAAATGCGCGCGCTGGTGTCGCCTCGCGCACCGG
>BBFD01000184.1 GCA_001313065.1 Silvimonas sp. JCM 19000 | reverse complement strand
GTCGGCCGACAAGGCGCCCGCCACCAGTTCATAGCAATCGTCGATGCGCGCCGCCAGACGGTGCACCGCGCCAATAAAGGCGCTTGGCCGCCGCCCACCATGCCCAAGCGTAAACGTCTTTGCATTAATGGCCTCCCAGGCCTAATAGATTCTGGATCTGGGTGGGGTCGACGCCGCTGCCCGCAAAGTCATCAAACGCGCGTTCGGCCACCACGATAATGTGTTCGCGTATAAATTCCGCGCCTTGCCGCGCGCCTTCTTGCGGGTGTTTCAGGCAGCACTCCCATTCCAGCACGGCCCAGCCGGGAAAATCGTACTGCGCCATTTTCGAGAAGATGGCCTTGAAGTCGATCTGGCCATCGCCAGGCGAGCGAAACCGTCCGGCTCGATCAATCCAGTTGCTGTAACCGCCGTACACGCCTTGGCGGCCGCTGGGGCGAAACTCGGCGTCTTTAACGTGAAACGCCTTGATGCGCGCGTGGTAGAGATCAATAAAGGCAGATAATCGAGTTGCTGCAACACCATATGGCTGGGGTCGTACAGGATGCTGGCGCGCGGATGCTGCGCCACGCCATCCAGAAAGCGCTCAAAGGTAACGCCATCGTGCAGATCTTCGCCCGGATGCAGCTCGTAGCACAGATCGACACCCGCCGCGTCGAAGGCATCAAGAATGGGCCGCCAGCGTTGGCACAAGGTGTAAATGCGGTCTCGATCAGGCCTTCCGGCCGTTGCGGCCACGGGTATAAATACGGCCAGGCCAGCGCGCCCGAGAAGGTGACGTGCGCGCGCAAGCCAGCCGCTGCGAGGCCTGCGCCGCCAGCATCAGCTGCTCGATGGCCCAGGCGGTACGCGCGGCGGGGTTGCCACGCACCGCCGCCGGGGCAAAGCCATCAAACAGACTGTCATAGGCCGGATGCACCGCCACCAGTTGCCCCTGCAAATGCGTCGACAGCTCAGAAATCTGCAGGCCATAGCTTTCGAGCATGCCCAGCAGATCATCGCAATAAGCCTGGCTGGTGGCGGCTTGCTGCAGATCAATCAAACGCGGATCGGTAGGGATCTGCAGCGCAGCGTAACCATGGCCGGCGGCCCACTGCGCCAGGTGCGGCAGGCTGTCAAACGGCGCCGCATCGCCCAGGTATTGCGCCAGAAAAATCGCCGGGCCTTTGATCGTTCTCATGTCTGCTGTCTCCGCGTGCAACGCTTAAAACTAGTCCAGATGCGCCACCTCAGAACGGCGAATCGGGAAAATAGAACGTTTTGGCGTTGTCTTTGGTGATCAACACCGACGGAATAATGGTGTTGGCGGGCAGTTTTTTCGCCTTTGAGACGCGCTTCGGCGGTCAGCTTGATGGCGTCGTAAATAAACCGGGGCGAATACGATACGTCGGCTTTGATCAGCGGGTTGCTGCCATCCATGATGGTCTTGACCGCGCCCTTGGCCCCGGCGCCCCCAAACACTTCTTTGATATCGGTGCGTTTGGCCTGGCTGATAGCTTGAGTACGCCCACTGCCATATCGTCATCGGCCGCCCACACGGCATCGATGTGCTTGAAGCGCGTCAGATAATCCTGCATTACCTTGAAGGCATCATCGCGGTTCCAGTTGCCGTATTTGGCGTCGAGGATTTTCATGTCCGGATGGCTTTTGATCACGCCATTGAAAGCTCAAAGCGTTCGTTATCCAGGGTGGTGGGTATGCCGCGCAGCACCACCAGGTCGCCTTTGCCATTGAGTTGCCGGGCCAGATATTCCGCCGGTAGCTTGCCGAAGGCGGTGTTATCGCCCGCCACATACGCGTCCTGGGCGCTGGTGTCGGTCAAACCACGATCCACCACCGTCACGTAGACGCCCTTGGCTTTTACCTGCGCCACCGGCTTGGTCAAAGACGCCGATTCAAACGGAAACACCACCAAGGCATTGATCTTGTTCACCGTGAGCAAATCCTGCAGCTGGTTGGCTTGCTCGGGCGCGGCACTGGCGGTTTTGACGATGACTTTCAGATCGGGATGCTCTTTTTTCCAGTTCCTTTTTTTTCGCCTCATTGGCCCACCACACTATGCCCGCGGTAAAACTATGCGTGGCGGTGGGAATAGACACCCCCAGCGTGACCTTTTCGGCCGCGTGGCTCAGGGTGGACAAGGCCAGCAAGCTGGCGCTGATGACGCACATCAAGCGTTTCATGGTGGGTCTCCAAGGGCGCTGTCTGCGCGCCCGGGCAGGAAGGCGGGGATGCCTTCGTTAACGGCGTGAGCGCTGCAAAAAACGCGACCACGATAATGACCCCACCTTGCACGGCGGCGTTGAGGTACACGCTGATGATGCTGGTGAGATTAAGAATATTGCTGATCACCGACAGCAGGATCGCGCCGATGACCGTGCCAAACACGCGGCCCTCGCCGCCTTTGAGTGCGGTGCCGCCCACCACGACGGCGGCGATGGCTTCCAGCTCCCACAACAAGCCGGTGGTGGGCGTGGCCGATCCCAGGCGGGGCACGTATAACAGCGTGGCAATGCCGACGCACAAGCCAAGCAGGGCATAGGTCAAGGTCTTGACCAGATCAACGCGGATGGCGGCATAGCGCGCCACTTGTTCGTTCGAGCCGATGGCTTGCACATGGCGGCCGAAGGCGGTGCGGTTAAGCAACAGCGCGCCCAGCAGCGCCACCAGCACAAAAAATCCACACCGGGATCGGCACGCCCAGCAGCACGCCGTAATACACGGGGCTGTAGACATCGGTCAGCGCGTTATCCAGCGTCAGCGCACCGCCATCGGCCAGCCAGGTCAACAACGCGCGAAAAAAAATGCCCAGCGTGCCCAGCGTGACAATAAACGGCTCGATGCGACCGCGCGTAATCAGCAGGCCATGGATGGCGCCAAACAGCGCGCCCAGCAGCAGCGCCAGGCCGATGCCGAGCGCCACCACCGCCAGCGGATGCGTCGCCCACGTACTGGTGCCCAGCTTGTTCATCAGCAAGATCATGCTGCCCGCGATCAGCGCGGCCATCGAACCGACCGACAAATCGATGCCGCCGGACATGATCACAAAGGTCATGCCCACCGCGATGATCCCGATAAATGCCGTGCGGGTGAGCACGTTCATCATATTGTCGAAGGTGGCGAAATCGCTGTTCAGCAGCGTGCCCGCCACGCACAACACGACCAGGCCCAGCAGCGGCCCGACCGCATGCAGTTTGCCCAGCCAGCGCCAGCCGCGACGTGGCGATTCAGTGGGTGCCAGTGGCATAGCCGATCAAAGCCTCTTCAGTCAGTTGGTCTGCCTCGAGCGTGGTTTGCAACTGGCCGCCGCGTAATACCGCCACGCGATGGCACAGACCGATCAATTCGATCAGCTCGCTCGAGATCACGATGACCGCGCGGCCTTGTTGCGCCAGCGCGTGAATCAAGAAATAGATATCGCGTTTGGCGCCCACATCGACCCCGCGCGTGGGTTCATCCAGTACCACCACCTTGGGGTCGGGATGCAGAAATCGGGCCAGTGCCAGTTTTTTTTGTTGATTGCCGCCGGACAACATGCGCGCCTTGCTACGGGTGTCGCCGCTGCGGATGCCGAAATCATGGATGGCGCGGTCCAGCGCAGCTTGTTCCGCGCGCAGGTCCAGCAGCGGGTGGGCGTAGCGTTCCAGCGTCATCAGGGTCAGATTCGGCCGCAACGGCAGATCGATATGCAGGCCTTTGCCTTTACGGTCTTCGCTGAGATAAGTCAGGCCATGGCGCATGGCCGCACGTGGATGCTTAAGCTCGACCGGTTGGCCCGCGATGGCAAATGCGCCGCCGCTGCGTGGGCGCAAACCGATAATGGCCTCGAAGGCCTCGGTGCGCCCGGCCCCCACCAGCCCGGCAAAGCCGAGGATTTCGCCAGCGCGAACTTCAAAGCTCAGATCGTCGGTCCAGCGGCACCTGCAGATGCTCAACCTTGAATGCGACCGGCGCATCGGCGGCAGGGGGCGTGCGCGGCGGGAACATATCCGACACATCGCGTCCGACCATCAGATTGGCCATTTGCTGGCGCGTGACGCTGGCCGTGGCGGCGCGGCTCACCAGGCGGCCATCGCGCATCACCACAATCTCATCGGTGATGCGCTCGACCTCGTCCAGTTTGTGCGAGATATACAGCACGGTGACGCCATCGGCGCGCAGCTTGCGCATCAGAACGAACAGACGCTCGGTTTCGCCCGGGGTGAGGGTGGCGGTGGGCTCATCCATGATCAGCAAGCGCGCATGACGCGACAAGGCTTTAGCGATCTCGACCAGTTGTTTCTCCGCCACGATCAAGCGCCGCACCGGCGTGGCGGGGTCCGCGTTCAGCCCGACCTGCGCCAGATACTGGCGCGTGGCGGCATGCATGGCGCGGTCGTCCAGCAAGCCGTGACGTTTGAGTTCGTGCCCCAGAAAGATGTTCTGCGCAATGCTGAGATGCTCGGCCAGATTGAATTCCTGGTGGATCAGCACAATGCCGCAGGCTTCGGCCTGGCGCGGGCCGCTAAAGCTTTGTACGCGTTCGTCCACCCATACCTGCCCGGCGCTGGCTTGTTCGTATCCGGCCAGAATTTTCATCAGCGTGGATTTGCCGGCGCCATTTTCGCCCAACAAGCCGTAGATGCGCCCGGGGGTGAGGCCAAAGCTCACCTCATGGAGCACTTCGACCGGGCCGAAGCGTTTGCTGATCTGATCGAAGCGGATCGCCAGGCTCATCTCAGGTGCTCGCTCTGATTGCAAGCCGATGCGGCAACAACACGCTGGCGGGCCGATGGCTGCGGTCGGCCAGCATATCCAGCAACAACTGCACGGCGGTTTCGCCCAATTGCCGCATCGGTTGCGCCAGCGTGGTCAGCGGTGGATCGGTTTGCGCCGCCAGCGCGATATCGTCAAAGCCGACCACCGCAACATCGTGCGGGATGCGCTTGCCCAGGCTGCGTGCGCCCGCCAGAGCGCCGATGGCCAGAGTATCGGACACGGCAAACACCGCGGTCGGTGGTTCCGCCAGACTGAGCAACTGTGCCATCGCCGTATTGCCGGCGGCGTAATCAAGACTGTGGGTATGGATGCACCAGTCCGGCCGTGGCGTAATGCCTGCGCCACTGAGCGCATCCAGCCAGCCCTGCTTGCGTTGCCGTGCATACAGCCAACCTGCGTCGCTATTGATCAGGCCGATACGGCGATGCCCTTGCTGCAGCAAATGCAACACGGCATCTTGCGCGGCCTGGCGGTTGTCGATGCCGACATAGGGCACGGCCATGGCGGGGTCGAACTCGGCGCAGGCCACCCACGCCAGGCCTGCATTATCGTTGGCCAGCGCGTGCTGCACGGTGTCGGGGTCCAGGCAGATTGCGCCATCGGCGCGGCGCCGCCGCAGCAAATCAAACCAGGTGTGTTCACGTGCAATATCTGCACCGGTATCGCACAACACCACCAGATAACCATGCTGGCGCGCCACGCTGTCGATGCCGCGCATGATCTCGGCATAAAATGGATTGCCCACGTCGGGCACCAGGACCAGTAACAAGCGGGTTTCGGCGGTGCGTAGATTGCGCGCCATGGCGTTAACGCGATAACCCAGCGCCTGCACCGCGGCCATGACGGCATCACGCGTGGCCGGCTTAACCACCTGCTGGCCGTTAAGCACGCGCGATACCGTCGCCACCGAAACCTGGGCATGCCGTGCCACCGCGGCAATCGACACAGCTTGGGGTGGGGCGGGGCGGCTGGAATCGGGCATGGATGTAGTCGAATGTAAACGATTACATTTTTTTGTAGAGGTGGCCCGCGCAAGGCGCAAGACATTTCGATGTTGCGGCGCGGTAAGGGCGATACTTAAGTCTTGCAAAACATATAAACGAAAAAAGAATAACAATTGCACTTATTATTCTTTTTTTGGTTTGTATGTGGCTTTGCTAGATTGGCCGCTCACGCTGACAGGCGTGCATAACCATCACACAAGGAACGGGGATCACATGAGCACATTGAACAAAGCACGCTGGCTGGGCTGGCTGGCGCCGTTGACGCTGGCGCTGAGCGCCAGCGGCGTGCACGCTGCCGACGACGTGACCGTGGCCTATCAGACCACGGTTGAACCCGCCAAAGTGGCGCAGGCCGATGGCGAATATGAAAAAAGCCACGCACAGCAAAATCAACTGGCGCAAGTTCGAGAGCGGCGCGGAAGTGATCGCCGCGGTGGCCTCCGGCGATGTGCAAGTGGGTTATGTCGGTTCCAGCCCTTGGCCGCTGCCGCCAGCCGCGGTCTGCCCGTGGAAACCTTTTTTTGATTGCCATCCAGATCGGCTCGGCCGAAGCGCTGGTGGTACGCCCCAACATCAATAAGCCGGCTGATCTGATCGGTAAAAAAGATTGCGGTACCGTTTGTTTCGACCACGCATTACAGCTTGCTGGCCGCGCTGAAACACTGGCAGATTGATCCGTCCAAAGTGCAGATCATCAATCTGCGCCCGTCTGAAATTACCGCAGCCTGGCAACGCGGCGACATTGATGCCGCCTACGTGTGGGACCCGGCGCTGGGCAAAGCCAAAGAGACCGGCAAATTGCTGGTGACTCGGCGAGGTGGGCAAGTGGGGCGCGCCGACCTTTGATGCATGGATTGTGCGCAAGGATTTCGCCAGCAAAAAAACCCGGACTTCGTCACTGCCTTTGCCAAGGTCACACTCAAGGCGTATGCGACTACAACGCCAATCCCAAGGCGTGGATTGCCAATCAGGCCAATCTGGACAAGGTTTCGCGTTTGACCGGCGCCAAGCCGGAAGAAATTGCGGGCTTGCTGCAGGGCAATGGCTATCCGAACGCCAGCGAACAAAGCACTTTGCTGGGGCAGAGCACGGTGAAGGCGGTGGCAGCCACCTCGGCCTTCCTCAAAGAGCAGGGCAAGGTCGACAGCGTGCAGCCTGACTACGCGCCGTGGGTCGAAGCCCGATTTGCCCGCGCTGCCCGCTAAGCCCAACCCGCCGCCGCCATCCGGAGAGCCTGCATGAGCCCCACGCAAGGTCTGCAATTCGAGAACGCCAGCGTTATCTATCCAGGCAGAGTCAGCCTGCGCTGCAGCAAGTCAATCTGCAGGTGGCGGCCGATGATGTGGTGGTGGCGCTGGGGCCATCCGGTTGCGGCAAGACCACGCTGCTGAATCTGGCGGCCGGGTTTTTGCTGCCTACGCATGGCGTGGTGCGCTTTAACGGCCAGCGGATTAACGCGCCAGCAGCGGCACGTGGTGTGGTGTTTCAGGACAACGCGCTGCTGCCTTGGCTGAACGTGCTGGATAACGTGCATTTGGCCTGAAGTTGCAGCGCGTGCCCAAAGCCGAGCGCGAACAGCGCGCCCGTGCCGTGCTGGCGCAAGTCGATCTGCAGGATTTTGCCGGGCACCATGTCTGGCAATTGTCGGGGGGCATGCGGCAACGCGTCGGCCTGGCGCGCGCGCTGGCCGCCGACCCGCAATTGCTGTTGATGGATGAGCCGTTTGCCGCACTGGATGCATTCACGCGCGAGCAGATGCAGGAACTGTTGTTGCAACTGTGGCGGCGCAATGGCAAACGCATTTTGCTGATCACGCACGACATCGAAGAAGCAGTGTTTCTGGCCACCACGCTGGTATTGATGTCGCCGCGCCCGGGGCGGATTGTCGAGCGCTTGACGCTGGATTTCGGCCGTCGCTACGCAGCGGGCGAATCAGCGCGCAGTATCAAATCCGACCCGTCGTTTATTGCCACGCGTGAGCACGTGCTGGCGCGCATCTTTGCCCACCGCGGCCAGGAGCAATGAGATGGAGCAAACGCTGTTGACCACCGAACTGGATGTGACCGAAGCCGCCAGCGTGGAATGGGCCAGTTGCAGCACCGCTGGCGTGCGCCCCAAACCATTCCGGCCGTGGGTATTGAGCGCGATCACGGTGGCTGTGCTGATTGTGATCTGGTGGGCGGTGACCACGGCGGCTTGATCCAGCCGGTGTTTTTTGCCCTCGCCACAAGCTGTGTTGGGCAAGGCCTGGACGGTGAGCACCCGCGGCTTTATGGACGCCACGCTGTGGCAGCATCTGGCGCCAGTCTTGGCCGCATGCTGGTGGCGCTGCTGGCCGCCGTGGTGTTGGCGGTGCCGGTGGGCGTGGCCATGGGTTTGTCGCGCCGGGCTCATGCAATTCTTGACCACTGATCGAGTTCTATCGGCGATACCGCCTCTGGCCTATTTGCCGCTGATCGTGATCTGGTTTGGCATCGGCGAGCTGTCGAAAATCTTGCTG
>BBFD01000183.1 GCA_001313065.1 Silvimonas sp. JCM 19000 | reverse complement strand
CTTCGATGCGCACGGCGGCGTGTTTCAGTTCGGGTTGAGCCGATTGCGGTCGACTGCGCCCAGCGTGGTTTCGTTGATGCCGCCGCAGTGTAGAAATTGTGCGTTCCAGTGCATCGCCGAAAACACCGTGCCGGTGGTGACCTCGTCGCTAAACGCCAGCGGCAAAATCAACTGGCCGCGTTTGCTGCTGATTTTGACCAGTTGCCCGGCCTGCAGCCCACGGCGTTCGGCATCCATCGGATGCATGCTTAGCGTGGCTTGTGGCGTATGTGCCATAACGCCGGCACGCGCCCGGTGCGGCTCATGCCGTGCCATTGGTCGCGCAGGCGGCCGGTCAACAAATGGAAGGGATAGCGCGAATTGGTCGGCTCGGCCACCGGCCGGTAGGGCGTGGCATGAAAGCGCGCGCGGCCATCGGCGGTGGCAAATACGCCGTCGCTGTAGCGCCGCGCTTGACCGCCGCTTGCGCCGCTAGGCCAAGGCCATTGCTGCGGACCAAGTTGTTCCAGCAGCGGATAATCCAGCCCGCTGATGTCCAGATCGCGGTCTGTTGTCAGGCTGCGGTGTTCATTGAATACGGTTTCCGCATCGGCAAAACCGAACAGACCTTGCGGGCGTGACGGCAGCAAATATTGCAGGCGTTGCGCCACGCGTCAGCGATCTGCCAATCTGCCCGCGCTTCGCCCGGCGCGGCGATGGCGGCGCGCACACGCGAGATGCGGCGTTCAGAATTGGTGACTGTGCCGGATTTTTTTTCGCCCCAGCTGGTGGCGGGTAGCAACACGTCGGCAAACGGCACGGTGTCGGTATTGCCGTAGGCCTCTTGCACCACCACAAACTCGGCTTGCTGCAAGGCGGTGCGCACTTTATCGATATCGGGCATGGAATGGACCGGATTGGTACAGACCACCCAGATGGCCTTGATCTGTCCAGCTCGCACCGCATCGAACAACGCCACGGCGGGAAGGCCAGGGTTGGGCGAGAGCTGCGCTGGTGCGATGCCCCACAGCGCGGCAACTTCGGCGCGATGCTCGGCATTGGTGATGTCACGATGCGCCGCCAGCATATTGGCCATGCCACCGACTTCACGCCCGCCCATGGCGTTCGGTTGACCAGTCAGGGAAAACGGTCCCGCGCCCGGTTTGCCGATCTGGCCCGTGGCCAGATGCAGATTGATCAGCGCCAGGTTTTTTTATCGGTGCCGTGCGCCGACTGGTTCAGCCCCATGCAATACAGGGACAGCGCGGCACTGCTGCGGCCCATCCATTCGGCGGCCGTTATCAGGTCAGCTTCCAGCACGCCGCAAATTTCGGCGGCCATGCGCGGGGTGTAATCGCGCACCAGTCGTTTGAGTTCGGCAAACCCGGCGGTATGCGCATCGATATAGGCCGGGTCGATCAGGCTTCCCAGATCAGGTGATGCAGCATGCCATTGAACAGGGCCACATCGGTGCCGGGCTGGATTTGCAGATGCAGATCGGCTTGGGCAGCGGTATCGGTGCGACGCGGGTCGACCACGATCCATTTGATCTGGGCGTCGGCAGCTTTGGCCGCCTCCAGCCGCCGATACAGCACCGGGTGCGCCCAGGCCATGTTCGATCCGGCAAACAGCACGCAATCGGCCAGTTCCAGATCGTCATAGCAAGTGGGCGGGCCGTCTGCGCCCAGTGCCAGCTTGTATGCCGCCACCGCGCTCGACATGCACAGGCGCGAATTGGTATCGATGTTGTTGGTGCCGATCAGCCTTTGGCCAGCTTGTTAAAAACGTAGTAATCCTCAGTCAGCAACTGGCCGGACACATACAAGGCCACCGCATCCGGCCCATGGCGCTGGATGATGTCGGCAAAGCGCTGCGCCACCGTATCGAGTGCGGTATCCCAATCCACCCGTTGCCGCGGCATGTGCCGGTTGAGCCGCAGTTCCGGGTAGAGCGCGCGGCCGGTCTGTTGTTGCGCGGTGAGCGGTAACGTCAGGCCTTTGGTACACAAGCGGCCACGGTTGGCGGGGTGGTCCGGGTCGCCCTGTATGCCGGTGATGCGCGTGCCATCACTTTCGATCAGCACGCCGCAGCCAACGCCGCAATAACAGCAGGTCGAACGCGTCTGCGTGATCGGGGGTGGGGTCAGGGGCTGGTTCATCGCATGCGCTCCCGCGTGGTCAGTCAATGCAAAGCCACAAACACAAGGCCTGCTTCTACCTTGGCCGCAAACCGGCGCGCACAGCCGACGTCGGGTGCACGCGCCTCGCCGCTGGCAAGGTCGATATTCCAGCTGTGCAAAGGGCAGGTCACCGCCGCGCCATGGACGATGCCCTGGCTCAGCGGCCCGCCCTTGTGCGGGCAACGGTCGAGCAGGGCAAACACGCTGTCGTCTGCAGTGCGGAATATCGCCACATTGCCGCTCTCGCGTTGCAACACGCGGCTACCCAGCGGCGGAATATCGTCCAGCGCGCAGATCTGTACCCAGTTGGGCGTGGTGATTGCATTCATGCCAGCACCTTCAGAGGAATGAATTCGTGTTTTTTGTTTGCCCGCGATGCGTTCCGCCCATGGGTCGCGCAAGCCTTCCAGCGAGAACAACAAGCGTTCGTGCAGGGCTTGGCGGTTGGCGGCGTCATCGACCACCCGCGCTTTGATGTAATCGAGGCCCACGCGCGCGATGTAATGCACGGTGCGGTCAAGGTAATAGGCTTCTTCGCGATACAGCTGCAAAAAAACGCGCCGCTGTATTCCTTGACCTCTTCCGCCGTTTTGACCTTGCACAGAAACTGCGCCACTTCGGTCTTGATGCCGCCGTTGCCGCCCACATACAGCTCCCAGCCGCTATCCACCGCGATAATCCCGACGTCCTTGATGCCGGATTCCGCGCAGTTGCGCGGGCAGCCCGACACCGCCAGCTTTACTTTGTGCGGGCTCCACATATTGGCGAGCATGGTTTCCAGGTCTATGCCATCTGCGTGCTGTTTTGGGTGCCAAAACGGCAGAACTCACTACCGACGCAGGTTTTGACGGTGCGTATCGATTTGCCATAGGCATGACCGGACTGCATGCCAAGGTCGGCCCAGACGTTGACCAGGTCTTCTTTTTTTGACGCCGAGTAAATCGATACGCTGGCCGCCGGTGACCTTCACCATAGGGATGGCGTATTTGTCGGCCACATCGGCAATCCGGCGTAGTTCCGAGGCATTGGTGACGCCGCCTTTCATTTGCGGAATTACCGAAAAGGTGCCGTCTTTCTGGATATTGGCGTGTGCGCGTTCGTTGATAAAACGGCTTTGCGGATCGTCAATGGCTTCTTTGGGCCAGGTCGACAGCAGGTAATAGTTGATCGCGGGGCGGCAGGTGGCGCAGCCGTTGGGGGTGCGCCATTCCATAAACTGGTAGACCGCCTGATGCGTCAGCAAGTGGTGCTCGCGAATCACTTTGCGCACGTCGCCATGATTGTGGTCGGTGCAACCGCACACCGCCTTGGTCTTGGGTGTTTCCTGGAAGCTGGAGCCGAGCGTGTTCATCAAGATCTGCTCCACCAGGCCGGTACACGAACCGCAAGAGCTGGCGGCCTTGGTGTGTTTCTTGACGTCATCAACCGTGAACAAACCTTTGTCCTTGATCGCCTTGACGATATTGCCTTTGCATACGCCATTGCAGCCGCAGACTTCGTCGCTGTCCTGCATGGCCATGGCGCGGTTCTGGCCTTGGGTGCCCGCGTCGCCGATGGACGATTCGCCAAACATCAGATGGTCACGCAAGTCGTTGATCTTGCGGCCTTCCTTCAGCAATTTGAAATACCATGCGCCGTCGGTGGTGTCGCCATACAAACAGGCGCCGACCAGTTGGTCGTCCTTGATCACCAGCTTTTTTTGTAAACGCCACCGGCTGGATCTGACAACACGATGTCTTCGCTGTCGGCGCAGCCCATAAAATCACCGGCGCTGAACAGATCGATGCCGGTGACCTTGAGCTTGGTCGATAACACCGAGCCTTTGTATTGGCCGATGCCGAGATGGGCCAGATGGTTGGCGCAGACTTTGGCCATCTCGAACAAAGGCGCCACCAGGCCATACGCGGTGCCGCGATGGTTCACGCATTCGCCCACGGCATAAATACGCGGATCGAAGGTTTGCAAGGCGTCGCTGACCACAATGCCGCGATTGCAATACAGGCCCGCGCTCTCGGCCAGCGCCTGGTTGGGGCGGATGCCCACCGCCATGACCACCAGATCAGCCGGGATTTCGGTCCCGTTCTTGAAGCGCACGGCCACCGCTTCACCCGCAGCATTGCCAACGATCTCAGCAGTCTGGTGCGCCAGCAAAAAAAACTGCAGGCCGCGTTGTTCCAGCGAGGCTTGCAATAACTTGCCGGCGGTGATGTCGAGTTGCTTGTCCAGCAGCCAGTCGCCCAGATGCACCACCGTCACGCTCATGCCGCGCAGCTTGAGGCCGTTGGCGGCTTCCAGCCCCAACAATCCCCCGCCGATGACCACCGCGTGTTGTTTAAGCTGGGCCGTGGCTATCATGGTTTCGGTGTCGAAGATGTCGCGGTAGCTGATGACACCACGCAAATCCTTGCCCGGCACCGGCAGGATAAACGGGCTGGAACCGGTGGCCAGCAACAGGCGGTCATAAGCCGCCTCCGTGCCATCGGCGGCGCGCACGACGCGGTTACGGCGATCAATCTGCGTTACCGTTTTGCCAGATGCAGCGTAATGCCGTGGTCGGCGTACCAGCTCAAGGGGTTCAGGATAATGTCGTCAAACGCTTGCTCACCAGCCAGCACCGGCGACAGCAGAATCCGGTTGTAGTTGGGGTGGGGCTCGGCGCCGAAGACGGTGATGTCGTACTGGTCAGGCGCCAGTTGCAATAATTCTTCCAGCGTGCGGATGCCGGCCATGCCGTTACCGATCACTACTAATTTGGGTTTGCTCATACGATGTTTACCTCGGGGATGGGCGTATCAAACGCGGGCACTGGCCATGGTCCAGCCACTGCGCCAGCGCGCCTTGACGTTGCTCAGGCTGAGCCAGCCAGTGCGGTCAGGCAGGCAAACAGCCACAGGCCCGTGCATAACTGCCGGTGCCTTGTTTGATGGCGCCCAGGCTGGCGGTCAGGGCAAAGCCGCCGACGCCACCGGCCATGCCGATCAGACCCGTCATTACGCCGATCTCCGCGCCAAAGCGTTGCGGCACCAACTGGAATACCGCGCCATTGCCGGCGCCCAGGCACAGCATTGCGCCGATAAACAGCGCCACCACGCCATACTGCCCGCCCATGTTGAAACCGGCGGCCGCAATCAACAGCGTGACCGCGGCATAGACGGTCAGCAGTGAGCGCGTGCCGCCGATGCGATCCGCCACCACGCCGCCCACCGGGCGCATGGCCGAACCGGCAAACACGCAGGCGGCGGTGCAATATCCGGCCAGTTTGGGATCAAAGCCGAACTGATCATGAAAAAAGCCGGGCAGCGCGCTGGCAAAGCCGGAGAAGCCGCCGAAGGTGAGCGAGTAAAAGAACATGAACCACCACGCATCCTTGTGGCCCAGCATGGCCGCGTAGTCTTTAAAGGCTTTGGGTTTGCTGTGCGTCGGTGCTTCTTTGGCAAAGCCCCAGAAATAGCCCAGCACCAGCAGCAAGGGAATGCAGGCAAAGCCAAACACGCTCTGCCAGCCAAACGCCGCGGCCAGGACCGGGGCAAACAGCGCCGCCAGCACCGTGCCGGAGTTACCCGCGCCGGCAATGCCCATGGCCGTGCCCTGGTGCTGGCTGGGATACCAGCGCGACGCCAGCGGCAAGGCCACGGCAAACGACGCCCCGGCCACGCCGAGAAACAAGCCCAGCAACAGTGCCGCGCCCATGCTGTTAATGCCCAGTTGCCATGCCGCCAGCAAAGCGCCGATGACGATCAGCTGGCCCAGCAATCCGGCGCGGCGGGCGCCGATGCGATCACTCAATACGCCCATCACCACGCGCAGAATCGCGCCCGCCAGGATGGGGGTGGCGACCATCAGGCCGCGTTGTTGCGTGCTCAAGTGCAGGCTGCTGGCAATCTGCACCTGCAATGGTCCGAGCAGATACCAGACCATAAAGCTGAGATCGAAATACAAAAAAATGCCGCCAACAAGGTGGGGGTGTGGCCGGAACGCCAGAAACTACGGTCCATGGTGATTACTCCGTGGCAGTGAGTGCGATGTTTTTCGGGGGCGTAAAAAAACAAAAAAACGGCGTCCGTTCCGTCACCGCGAGGTGAGGAAGGGACGCCGTTGTCCGGTAAATCGGGTGTTGCGCTACTGCTAGGTCTTGCCGATCTGGCACGCCGTTGCGCCAGACTTGTTTGTCTGGAGCAAATGCTGTGCAGCCCGCCTTGTTGAGGCTTTATGCGGCCTGGCGGGCAGGGGCGCGGCACAGCGTGCACAACCATGGCCCGTTATGCCGCTGCATTAACCGTTTTGGGGCGCGACTGCAGACCGTGGACCCGGCCCCGGTGCCATCAAGGCCAGTGCGTACCGTCCATTAATACGCTGTGGCGCACGTCGCTATCCGGGCAGGCGATGCCGAGTTCAGCGGCGGCCTGGCGATACAAGGCAGTCTGGTTGATGCCTGCCGCTATGGTCATCGGCTCGATGTCGCGTTTGATATAGCCCCAGCGCTGGTACTGGCTGACAAACCATGCGCCATCGGATAACCACGGATAGGTGACCGCGCCGTTGCCAAAGAAGCGCACCGGCTCCGGAGTATCCGTGCGCGGCGGAAACTGGCCGAGCAGACGCGCAGAATCAGTGCTTCCGGCTGGTTCAGATATTGCGGCTGGGCCAGCATACGTGCGGCTTCGGCCCGATGCATGCTGTCGGCATCAAGCCAGCGGCAAGCCTGCAACACGCAGCGGATCAGCGCACGCGCACTGTTGGGGTAAAGCGCGGCAAAGTCGCGGCGGCAGGCCAGGATTTTTTCTGGATGCTCGGGCCAGATTTCGCTGCTGACGATCCAGGTGACGCCAGCGCCGGCTTGTGCCGCCACAGCGTGCCAGGCTCGCCAGCGCAGAACCCGTCAAGGCGCCCGCTGGCCAGCGTGGCGCTCATCTCGGACGGCGCAATCACCACGGACTGGACATCGCTCAAGGGATGCACGCCTTGCGCCGCCAGCCAGTAATACAGCCACATCGCATGGGTGCCGGTCGGAAAAGTCTGCGCAAACACCAACTGGCGCGGGCTGGTGTCGACAATCTGACGCAGGCTCTGGCCACTGCGCAATTGCTGGGCGAGCGCTGGCGACAGGGTAATGGCCTGGCCATTCTGGTTCAGCGTCATCAATGCCGCCATATCCGCTTGCGGCCCACCTATCCCCAGTTGCACGCCGTAGGCAGGCCGTATAGCGCATGCGCGGCGTCGAGTTCGCCACTGAGCAATTTATCGCGCAACGCCGCCCACGACGGTTGGCGCAGCAATTGCAGTTCCAGCCCGGCGCTGGCGGCAAAACGTTGGGCCACGAGCAGCGGCGCGCAATCGGTCAGCGCAACAAAACCCAGCCGTAGCGTGGTTTTTTTTCCGGGGCGCCAGATGCGGGCAGGGAGGCGTGCATTGCTGGATTTCCTTAGCCGAGCAGGTCGGACATATTAATCAGTTGGCGCGCCACGTCGGCCAGCTTCTGGCCTTGCTTCATGGCTTGCGTGCGCAAGAGTTCATAGGCAGCGGCTTCAGTCAGGCCGCGCTTGTCCATCAGCACGCCTTTGGCGCGATCGATCAATTTACGATCTGACAGCTGTTGTTCTACCTTGGCCAGGCGTTGTCGCAGCCGGTCATCCTCGGCAAAACGCACCAGCGCAACCTCGATAATGGGGGAAAGTTTCTCGGCGGCCAGACCGTCAACGACATAGGTGGTTACGCCTGCGCCGACAGCGGCGCGGATTAATTGCTGGTTGGCGTCGTGGGTAAACATCACCACTGGGCGTGGTGCGGTCGCGTTCATCACGGCCAGTTGTTCCAGCGTGTCGCGCGACGGGCTTTCGGTATCGATAATCACCACATCGGGGTGCTGCTGTTCCACCGCGCGCAACAAAGCGGTGGAGCTAACCGCATCGGGCAGCACGTCATAACCCTGCTGCAACAAGGTATCGCGCAGCGCGCCGATGGCTTTGGCAGTGTCGGTGACCAGCAGCACGCGCAACATGCGCTCAGGCCTGCGGGGGAATCAGACGGGACGGCGAGGGCACGGCGCAGAACTCCATAAGGCTGATGATGGATGCAACATGCAAATATCGTGCCGCGGCCAAGCCGCTACGGCTGGCGCGCCGCGCGGCC
>BBFD01000182.1 GCA_001313065.1 Silvimonas sp. JCM 19000 | reverse complement strand
CCCGCATTGCCGCGCTCTGGCTCAACAACCGCTCGGCGCGCGCCGAAGCCAGCAAGATCGCGACGCGCTTTGCCAGCAAACATCGCGGCGCCACGCAACGCGTGCTGGATATGCTCAAGCGCCAGCTGCCGCAGGATCGCGGCTAGCGCGCGAACTTCAGTGGGTGGCCCACGGGTGGCTGCTGATAAAGTCACCCGCCAGGCCACTGGCGCCATCCCACAAAATCTGCGCACCCAGACACAACAAGATAAACGCCGACAGCCGCATGAACACCACCGTGCCGGTGCGGCCGATCAGGCTGAGCGCCTTGTCGGCGTAGCGATCCACCAGATAAACAATCACCGCCACCAGGGCCACGCCGGCCACACTGGCCAGCGGCAATACAATGCGATGCGCGCTTTCGTCATGGATGCCGACGCCGAGCGTGATCGCCACCGTGATCGAACCCGGCCCCACGGTGAACGGAAAAGTCAGCGGAAAGAACGCACGTTGGCGCAACTCGTCGCGGCGCTGCGGCGTTTCGATGTTCTCGGTGGCATCGCCGATGGGCTCGCTCGAATCACCGGCGTTGCTGTCGTTCAATAATTTCCAGCCCGCCACCGCCACCAGCAAGCCGCCGCACACCCGCACGATCGGCAACGACACGCCAAAGAAATCCAGCACATAAGTGCCGACAAACATGCTGCCCAGCAACAGGCAGAAACAATAAATGCCAATCCGCCGTGCCAGCACCGCGCGTTCGGCCGAGGTGTAACGCGAGGTCATCGATAGAAAGATCGGTGCGGCGCCCAAGGGATTGACGATGGGGATCAAGCCCGCCAACACCAGCAATAACTTGGTAAAAAAAACAGTGCGATATACGGTTGCATACGCTCCCTGGCTCTGGCTGCAGCCGCTGGCCGATGCCGCGACTTTGTTGTTTATAAAATAAAAACCGGGCGGGCCCTCTTTATGCGCCCCGCCTTTGACCTCATATCACCCAACAGCAAATCATTTCCGCCCGACCCGCGTCGCGCGGACGCCCAATGATGCATAACGTATCGCAGGATTTCCACGTGCAAATGCAGTGAGCACGCTAGAATCCGCGCACCGGGCCGCACAATGCGGCCCTTACCTTTTTTTTCGCCTGAGGAGCAAATATGGCTATTACCGTAAACGCGTCGAAATCACCGACGCAATGATCCAGGCGGAACTGCCGCATCATGACGACGCGCCGAACGCCCATGACGCGACCGTGCAGGAACTGATTCTGCGCGAACTGCTGCTGCAAACCGCCAAGCTGAAGGCCTGGACACCAGCGTGCCTGAAGAAGCCATCGGCGAATTGCTGTCGACCAAAGTGGCCCCGCCGGCAGCGACCGAAGAAGACTGCAAAGACTTCTATGCCAAGAACCCACAAGCCTTTGTGCGTGGCGAACAAGCCGAAGCCAGCCACATTCTGTTCACCCCGGAAAACGGCGTACCTGCAAGCTTGCTGCGCGCCAAGGCCGAAGGCATTTTGTCTGAGCTGAAGCTGAGCCGTACAAGTTTGAAGCACTGGCCAAGCAACACTCGGCTTGCCCGTCGGGCCAGCAGGGCGGCGCGCTGGGCCAATTTGGTCGCGGCCAGATGGTGCCGGAATTTGATGCTGCGGTGTTCAGCATGGGCGAAAACGAGTTGCTGCCGGAACTGGTGGAAACCCAGTTTGGCCTGCACATCATCCGCACGGGCAAAAAAGACCACCGGCGAAGCCGTGAGCTACGACGAAGTGAAGGATCGCCTTGCCGAATTCCTGACCGAAACCGCCTCGCGCCGCGCCATGCATGAATACCTGCAAAGCCTGGTGCAAAAAAAGCCGATATCCAGGGCTATCAGCTCTAAGCTGGCTGCTTAAGCGGAATCGCAAATGCGGCGCACTGCCCTGGCGGGTGGCGCGCCGATTGCCCCGCTCGGTTATCATGCGCCGGTGAGTTTTAACCCCGGAACCACTGCCATGTATTCCGTAGACCAAGCCCTCAGCCTGTTACTCGACAGCGCTATCCCGCTTTCCCCTACTTCCGACACCGAAATCGTCACGCTCAGCCATGCGCATCATCGTGTGTTGGCACATGACGTAATCGCCCCGCTCGACGTCCCCGGCTTTGATAACAGCGCCATGGATGGCTACGCGCTGAACGTGCCCGACTTTGCTGCGCCGCCCGCCAGTTACATGGTGGTACAACGCATCGCCGCAGGCGAAAGCGGTAGCGCCATCGCGCCTGGCCAGGCCGCGCGTATTTTTTTACCGGCGCACCGGTGCCCGCCGGCGCCAATGCCGTGGTGATGCAGGAAGATTGCAGCGTGTCAGGCGCAAGCTTGCGCGTTAACTTTGCGGTAAAGCCACAGCAACATATCCGCCGCGGGGTGACGACGTGCGCGCCGATAGTGTGGTGCTGCGCGCCGGCACGCGGCTGCGCGCGCAGGAACTGGGGCTGCTGGCTTCGCTGGGGATTGCATCGATCAGCGTGATGCGCCCTTGCGCGTGGCGCTGATGTGTACGGGCAACGAGCTGGTAGAGCCGGGCCAAGCCTTGGCCGCAGGCCAGATCTATAACAGCAACCGTTATCTGCTGCATGCCTTGCTAACGAGTCAGGGCTATCAAGTGACCGATTTCGGTATCGTGCGCGACGACGCCGCCGGAACCCGCGCCGCCCTGCTGCAAGCCGCCGCCGCCCACGATATCGTCATCACCACCGGTGGTGTTTCAGTGGGCGATGAGGATCATGTCAAAGCTGCGGTGGAAGCGCACGGCGCACTGGATTTGTGGCGTATGGCCATCAAACCCGGCAAACCGTTTGCGCTGGGCCATCTGCGCCGCGCTGACGACAGCCGCGCCAGTTTTATCGGGCTGCCGGGCAATCCGGTATCGGGATTTGTTACTTTTCTGGTGCTGGTCAAACCCTTCCTCGCCAAACGCCAGGGCGCGCTGCCGGATGCGACCGAGGTCCAGCGGGTTCCGGCGGGTTTCAGCCGGGGCGCGCAAACGCGGCGGGAATATCTGCGCGCCAATCTGCTTGCAGGTCGCGCCATGCCGGTGGCCAACCAGGCTCCGGGGTGCTGACTTCAGCGGTGGTCAGCTCCGGCCTGGTGGTGGTGCCGGAAAACGTGGCCGTGCAGGAGGGCGATTTGCTGCAATGGTTGCCCTATGACAGCTTGCTTTGATTTCCTATGATCAAGACACCATGAAAACCCTCGAATTGCGTTACTTTGCGCGGTTGCGCGATGCCCTCGGCGTACAGGCCGAACGCGTCGACGTGCCCGCCGATATCATCACGCCCCGCCAGTTAATCGCCTGGCTGCGTTTGCGCGGCGGCGCGTGGGATAGCGAACTATCGGGCCAACGCCCGTTTCGCGTGGCCATCAACCAGGACATGGCGCAACTGGATGACACCATCCCGCCCGCAGCCGAAGTGGCCATTTTTCCGCCTGTGACCGGGGGCTGAGATGAGTGCTCACATCCGCATCAGCGTGCAGGAAGCCGACTTCGATCTGGCGGCCGAATACGCCGCCTTGCGCAATGGCGAACACATCGGCGCCATCGTTGCATTCTGCGGTCTGGTCCGTGCCTGGGATGGCGGTGTCGCGATGCGGCTGGAGCATTATCCCGGCATGACCGAACGCGCCTTGCAACACATCGCCACGCAAGCGCAGGCGCGTTGGCCGCTTGGGGGCATCAGCATCATCCACCGTGTGGGCGAATTGCAGCCTGGGGCACAAATCGTCTTGGTGCTGACCGCCAGCGCGCATCGGCGTGCGGCCTATCAAGCCAACGAATTCATCATGGATTATCTCAAAACCGAAGCGCCGTTCTGGAAGCAGGAAGTCAGCGCCGACGGCGGCCATTGGGTAGACGCGCGCGAAACCGATCAGACCGCGCGCCAGCGTTGGGAGGCGGATTATGACGGTTGATGCAGTCATCCTGGCCGGTGGGCAGGGCCGACGTATGGGCGGCCGCGACAAAGGCCTGGTGTCGTTTAACGGCCGACCCCTGATCGAATGGGTGATCCACGCGTTGTCGCAGCAGAGTGTGCCGGTCAACCACTTGCTGATCTCCGCCAACCGCCACTTGCCCGACTACGCGCGCTTTGGCTATCCGGTGTTGCGCGACGTACATCCCGACTTTTCCGGCCCCCTGGCTGGCATCCATGCCGCCATGTTGGCTTCGCCGGCCGACATCCTGCTGGTGGTGCCCTGCGATGTACCGGCTTTGCCGCCCGATCTGCTGGAACGTTTGCTCAATGCGCTCAACGAAAGCGGTGCCAACGCCGCCGTCGCCCAATCGAGCAACGGCCAGATCCACCCCACGCTGTGCATGCTACGGCGCGAAGTGGTGGGCTCACTGATTGAACGGCTTAAACGCCAACAACTGAAACTGGGCGACTGGCTGGAAAGCCTGGCGCCTGTCTTTGTCGAATTCCCCGACGCTACTTTTCCGAATCTGAACACCATGGACGACCTGGAAGCACATCAACACGGCGACAACGGCGGCACCCTTACCCACTTTGACGCCAGCGGCCAGGCGCATATGGTGGGGGTCGGCGCCAAACTGGAAACCCATCGCATGGCCCGCGCCTGCGGCGAAATCCGCATGCTCCCGGCGACGCTGCAACTGATCGAAGCCGGCAACCACAAAAAAAGGCGACGTGCTGGGCATCGCCCGCATCGCCGGCATCATGGGCGCCAAACGCACGCCGGACCTGATTCCTCTGTGCCACTCCATTGCCCTGACCCGCGTGACAGTGGATTTCCGCATGGACAGAGGCAGTTGCAGCGTGCACTGCGAAGCCACCGCCGAAACCGTCGGTCGCACCGGCGTGGAGATGGAAGCACTGACGGCAGTGCAGGTGGCGCTGCTCACCATCTATGACATGTGCAAAGCGGTGGATCGCGGGATGGTGATGACGGGGATCAAGCTGGTGGAAAAGGTGGGCGGCAAATCGGGGCATTGGCGGGCGGAGTAAATTTGATCGGCCGTGTTGCTGGCCGCCCCATTGCCGCCTGCTCGCCTTCGCCCCCGCCTGGCCATGCGCTGTTAACGCGGACTTGAGCGCGCCGGCAATTGCGCCGAGGCCGTTGTACTCGCGTCGTATGAGACCGGACGGTTGTGCGTCCAGTTAATGAAACCATTCAGCAAGGGATGAAACAGCGGTTCGTCCAGCCCGGCCGCGTTGAATGCGGTCTTATCCAGCATCAGAACCGTTTTTTTCCTGTCGAAGCGTCTATGGCTTTGATTGTGCCTTGTAGTAATAGCCGCCCTGCCAGATGGCGTCGGGCTCAACAATCAAGAACGGGCCGATTTCCTTACTCAGATTATTCAAGCTGACCAGATCGGACACCGTGGGGACCTTGCTTCCCAGGTTGCGCTCAATGATCAATGTTTGCAGATCGTCCTTGGTAAGCACTTGCTTGAAGGCATGCGTCTCTTTGACGCCGTCAACAAAGAAGTCGACAAATTGCGCACTGGGTCGCTCTGCATTGACCTTGACGTAGACCATTTGCCCATAAGCCGGAGTAAAACTTTCGGCAACGCGAACCTCGGTGGGGGTGAGCGCGTGGTTGGTGCTGTAGAGCCTGAAGTCGGGTCAGGCTTTACGATCTTGAGGGTGGAGGCACATCCGGCAAGAAGGCCGACAAAGAGAAAAGCGGAGGCAAAACGTAACATACAGTACCCATAAATATTCAAGATGGCGGCTGCTGGCTTCCTGTCAGTACGACACGCGCACGTCGTAACTCATTGATGCATAGGCAGTAACACCGCTGCCGCGAAGGGCTCATTAAAACAGCGGGCAAGCCGGAAGTAAAAAAACATATTAGAAAATTATGATGTAGATACAACGCCGTACTCTGGCGGCCAGGTCGATTTTGTTGAGATTTGTCTACAAGCAGCGGCACGCCGGCTCCGTGGCGCGGCCGGGCAAAATAACGAGCGCCAGCGGCATCCCATCCTTCACCATCTTTACCTGGTTTTACCTGCGCGCCCCCTGCTCAGCGGGCGGGCCGGCCCCTATGATTGCCAGGTCATTCGTCTCTACTGCCCGCCTGGATGCTGCCATGCCCGTATCGCGCCTTTTGCCTGGTCTGTTGATTTGCGCCAGCCTGCTACCTGCCGTCCGGACATGGGCGGAAGAGACCACTGAGGTCGCCGCGGTCACGGTCACTGCCGTCCGCGATCCGGGCCTGATGCCTTACGCCAAGGTCGATGCATTACGGAGCGCCTTACAACAGGACACTGATCCGCATGACAAAGTCCGCGTCATGTTTCGCGTGATGGACGCCAAAACGCAATTGCCGGCCAAGGATGTGCGCATCAATTTGTGGACCAATGACGCGGTGTATCCGGTGCCGCTGCAAGACAGTTTTATTGCGCTCGACGAACTGCCGCACACCAATGATCCGGATGCGAAGTTCGCCAGCAACAAGCGGGCAGGCGCGTTGGAGCTGGACTTGCTGCTGTTTGCCGTCTTGCCGGACGCGCAAAAAAATTCTCCGCCGCCGATGCTCAGGCCGCCATCGACCAGGCCAATGCGATCCGCAAAGCGGTCATCCCGTGGTATCTGCGGGCCTTTATTCCGCGCTTTACCCGACTGGAAGCCTGCGCAGCCAGCACGCCGGTCTATACCGTGGATGGCCAACCGTGGGCCGCGCCAGTGGCGGCCGAAGCCGGTTGTGTTTCGATCAATGAAGTGGAATTAAAAGCCCACCCGCAAGCGATGTTTGCGGCGGCCGGACCGATCAGTAGCTATCGCTTGCGCGGGCCGGGCAAGGACGATTGAAAGCGGGTAACCAGCCCCTGCGGCGGAGCGCCCCGCCCCGTTCGCCCCACTCTGGCGCCGTAACTTGCCCGAAGCAAGCAAACATACTGACCGTCGGCTCATACTTATCCATAACTTAAGCTCTCTTGATAATTTCATCGGTTGTAATTTATATTCGGGGCGCGAGCGCTTCGAGGCGGCTCGGCAACCCATTCCTATAACGTCAACCGATCAACTGGAACGAGCATGGGCCTACTGCGATTTTTTTCTTGCGCTGTCTGTGATCGGCGCCCACGCCGATTCCACGGTATTCGGCTTCTATGGCATACGCGGCCAATACGTGGTCGACTTTTTTTTCTTCATCATTTCCGGTTTCTACATGGCCATGGTTTTGAATGGCCGCTACAAGGAAACCGATCCGCTGCATTTCTACTTAAACCGGGTGTTGCGGCTTTTCCCCACTTATTACATCGGCCTGCTGTTTGCCTGATTATTTCCTGGCACGAGATCGCGCAATTCTTCGGCCAGCTTAGCCCGGGTGCCAAACTGTATTTTGTGCTGCAGAACATGTTTATTTTCGGCCAGGATTCGGCGCAATTATTCTGTGCCCATCTGCCAGCGGGGCGGGTTGTGCTGATCCGGCCAAAATGACCATCAACCCGCCGATGTGGTCGCTGGCGGTGGAATGCTGCTTTTTTTCTGGCGGCGCCGTTTATTCTGAAGAGCGAAAAAACGTACGTTCATGATGGTGCTGGCGGGCTGCATTTATGGCATTGCCCTGCGCCGTATCCTGTTTCCGCTGGAAGGCATTGCCGGCCTGGGCAGCGCGCAGCACTACGCCATGAATATGTATTTCTATCCCGCTTCGTTCTTGTTCTTTGGCGGCGGCGCGCTCAGTTTTCATTTGAGCAAGCGCGCTACCGAGCTAATTACATCGCCTTTGTTTTCCTGATCGTGGCGATGTCGTTCTCGTGGACCATCATGCCGCCGTGGCACATGCTGCTGATTGCCGCGATGATTCCGGTGCTGTTCAATTACACCAAAAAAAGAACAAATTTGATCGGGCGCTGGGGGATCTGACCTATCCGGCGTATATCCTGCATTTTCCGTTTATCGTGCTGCTGCAGCCCATTGCGCGCGAGTATCCGGAATACTTCAGATATGCAGGATTAGGCACCGTGGTGGCGGTGATTTCGGTCACCTTGGGCCATTTGATTCATGTGACGGTAGAAAACCGGGTTAATGCATATCGCAAATCGTTTGCCTTGAAGGCCGCAGAACGCGAAGTGCTTGGTAACGTCAATCCCACCCCGTGGCCACGTTATGCGCCCGTGGTGCTGGCGCTGTATGCGCTTGCTCCGGTGCCCCTGCTGTTCCACATCTTTAATACGCAGGTCCAGCAGCGCAACATCACCTGGACCGATGCGCTGCGCCATTCGCCCTACAAGCCGACCAAACCGGTCGACGCGGACCGGGTGGCTGCACAAAACGAGAAGCTGGCGGGCCAATAACAAGCGTACGGGGGCCGGGGCTGATGTCAGCAGCGGCCCGCCCCGTAGGACATGGATAACAGACCGTGTCCAGACGGAAGCACTGCGGCGCACCCCGGTGCGGCAGGG
>BBFD01000181.1 GCA_001313065.1 Silvimonas sp. JCM 19000 | reverse complement strand
CGTTGGTCGTATTGCGCGAACAGGGCGACGGCCCATTCGGAGAACGCGCGCAGCTTCTGGCTGGCAAAGCGATTGGCCGGATACACCAGATGCAGCACGTGGTTGGGTGGTTTGCAATCGGCCAATACCTCAAGCAGCTGGCCCGTAGCAAAGTGCGGCCGCGCCATAAAACCGTAGGTCTGCCCGATGCCCACGCCCGATAACAAAGCCCCCAGATGCGCCGTGCTTTCGTTGACCGATACAGCCGGACGCGGCTGATTTCAAGGTCTTGCCCAGCGTGCTGATAGCGCAGCGGCACGATGCGACCGCTGGCGGCAGAGAAATAACCCACCACGCTATGCGGGGAGGCTACGTCGGCGTGCAGATCAGCGGGCACTGCGGGCGCCGCGTGCCGGGCCAGATAATCCGGCGTGGCGCAGGTCACCCAGTCCAGTTCGCATAATTTGCGCGCCACCAGCGCGCTGTCGGCCAGCACGCCGGTGCGTATCACGCAATCGACCCCTTCGCCGATCAGGTCAACGTAGCGGTCGCTGATCCCCAGTTGCAATTCGATATCGGGATAGCGCGCATGAAAATCCGCCAGCGCCGGCACCAGCACACGATTGGCCAGGCTGGAACCGGCATCCACCCGCAGACGGCCGCGCGGCGAACCACGTTCTTGCACCACGGCGTTTTCCATATCTTCAACTTCAGCCAGCACCCGCACGGCGCGTTCGTGATAGGCCGCACCGTGGTCGGTGATGGTGAGTGCGCGCGTGGTGCGCTCGACCAGGCGGGTGCCAAGATGGCTTTCCAGATCCTGCAACAACTTGCTCACCGACGAGCGCGGCAGGTTCATCGAATCAGCCGCTTTGGCCAGCGAGCCGGCTTCAGCGATGCGGACAAAGGCACGCAGGGCAAGAAAATAGTCCAAGCAGCAATCCCGAAAAGTAGCCCCGATCTGGGCGCAAGTACGACGGCGGCGTCATACATAGGTATGGAAAGTGATTCTATCAAACGGCCCTTACGCCAGGCGAATGCAACGCTAGTTTGATGGGGTGGCATGACGCTGCGGTCAGCCGCCACGCCGCGCAAAACACTTCGCCCTCGCGCAGGGCCATCTGACGGGACCAACAGCATGAGCTATGACATCGCAACGCTACTCGAACGCAATCTGCAAGGCATCTTCGGCGAAGGCGACGCTGCCCGTCGCCAGGCCGTGGCCGACGACATCCTGGCTGAGGACGCTGTTTTTTGTGGAACCGCATGGCGTTTATCAAGGCCGTGCCGAAATCGTCCGCATTGCTGGCGAAATCCGCGCCATGCATCCCACCTTTAAATACAGCCCGCTCGCGCCAGCCGAAGTGCTGCACCAGCACGCCGGGCGCGTGCAATGGGTGGCGGGCAATCCCGGCGAAGCGCCTGCCTATGCCGGTACCGATTTTATCGTGGCCAAAGACGGCAAGATTACCGCGCTGTATCTGTTCTTTGATGGCGCGCTGATCCCACCAGCCCGGCTATTGCAGCCTGAGTACGCGACCGGCGGGTCTGATCGTTGAGAGGCTGCTGCGACGCTTGCTAAGCTATATGCAGCAACCCCGCTTCGTTCGCAGCACTCATCGGAGGCCCATATGGCCCAGCATCATTCAGGCGGCATGCTCGCAATCTATCCCGACGGCCCGACTTGCGCCGGATGCAAAAGCGCGCAGCCGCTGGATTTTGCCTTCAGCTACGCCTATCAGCCCATCGTCGATGTGCGCAGCTGCAGCATTTATGCCCACGAAGCGCTGGTGCGCGGCGTACAGGGCGAGCCCGCGCCGACCGTGTTGTCGCGCATTACCGAGGCCAATCGTTACCAGTTTGATCAGGCCTGTCGCGTCAAAGCCATCCAGATGGCGACGCAATTGCAGCTCGATACCATGCTGTCGATCAACTTCATGCCCAATGCCATCTACCGGCCCGAGGTCTGTATCCAGAGCACGCTGCCGCGGCCAGAGATTATGGATTTCCAATTGATCACATCATCTTTGAAACCACCGAAGGCGAGCGCGTCAATGACGGCAAATGGCTATGCGAAATCCTGCGCGAATACAAAAAAAATCGGCTTTCTGACCGCCATCGACGACTTTGGCGCCGGCTTTGCCGGGCTTAATCTGCTGGCGGATTTTCACCCCGATATTCTCAAGCTGGATATGGATCTGATCCGGCACGTTGACCAAAGCAAAGCCCGCCAGGCCATCGTGCGCGGCATTACCCGCATTTGCGAAGAACTGGATATCCGCGTCATTGCGGAAGGCGTAGAGACGCGGGACGAAGCCGCTTTTCTGGCCGATACCGGCATTGCGCTGATGCAGGGTTATTTGTTCAGCAAACCGCTGTTTGAAGATAGCGGCAAGTTTGATGCATCGTTTTGCCGGGCCTGATGGCCGCAGCGCGGACGCAAAAAAAAGGGCCCCGCGGGGCCCTTGCTGCTGGATGCTCAATAGAGCCCCGGCAATTACAGATCAACCTGTGCCGACAGCACAAAAGTGCGGCCCGATGCCGTGCCGACGTAGCCGTTCTGCATCACCCAATAGGCTTTGTCGAACAGGTTTTCCACATTGGCACGATAGGTCACGACCTGGTTGCCCACGGTGGTGACGTAGCGCGCGCCGATATCAGCACGGGTCCAGCCCGGTACGCGCAGGGTGTCGGCGTTGCTGTACCACATCGAGCCGGTACGGGTCACCCGCGTATTCAGCGCCAGACCCTTCAGCGGCGTGTCCCAGTCCAGGCCCAGGTTGAAGTTGTTATCGGGGATGGCGCCGACGTCCTTGCCATCGTTAACGCCACCGTCGGTGTTGTACTGCTTGGCGTTAAAGAAGCTGCCGCTGGCGTTAAAGCGCAGACCGCGCACCAGTTCGCCGTAGGCGGTCAGTTCCAGCCCGCGCACGCGATTGCGGCCGTCTTGCGTGGTCTGGTTGACGCCGTTCACCAGGTTGGTCGACGAATTGGCTTGCTCGATCTGGAACACCGCAGCGGTGGTGGTGATGCGGCCAAAGTCGTATTTGACGCCTGTCTCGTACTGCTTGGACTTGTACGGCGGGAACGGATGGTTGGGGTTGACGTCATCCGCGCTGGTAAAGCCGCCGGCGCTCAGTGCGGCCGTGTAGTTGGCGTACACCGACATATGTTGCATCGGCTTGATCACGATGGCTGCCACCGGCGAATAACCGATCTCATCCGAAGTCTGGCCGTAATCGCCAAAGGTGCGGGTATACACCTGCTGGCGGCGTATCCCGCCGATCAAGCGCAGCTTGTCATCGTAGAACGAGGCCGAATCGGTCAGTGCATAGCTGGTCAGGCGCGTCTGGTTTTGCGGCGTCATGTCGCCACGGTGTGCGCTGATCGCGGGCAGTGCCACCGGGTTGTACAGATTGGAAGTAACGCCGGTGTCTTCCGAATAATAGAAGTAGTCGGTTTCTTGATTGATGCGGTTGGCTTCCAGCATCAGCGTGTGTTTAACGCCCCAGGTATCAAAGCGTGCGCGCACGCCCACGTCGGCCGAGGTCGAGGTCACGTTCTGGTCGTACCAGCCATTCCACAAATCGCTGGTATCGCCCTGTGCATCCAGCACGGTGGTGCTGGGAAAGCTTTGTTTGGATTCGGCCACGTGATGGCCGATGGCGCCATAGGCGGTCAGGTTGTTGCTGATGTCGTATTCCAGCCGCGAGACCACGGCTTTGTCATCGGCTTGCAGCGTGGTGCCCGGGTACAGATTGGTCTTGCCCGACGGTGCATCCGGCATCACCGTGCTGCTGATGCTGAACTGCGGGCGGAAATTGACGGTGTCTTCATGCTGGGTATAAGCATCCAGGCTCCAGCGCAGGCGCTCGCCGCTGTAATCCAGCGCAGCGGACAGCATGTTCTGTTCCGAGTTGTTGCCGTCCAGATTGCCGTCGCCCTTCGAATACAAGCCGTTGACGCGCACGCCCCATTCCTGGTTTTCGCCAAAACGACGGCCCATATCGCCCTTCAGCCAAATTGCGAATCCGACAAATAAGTGGCGGTCAGGCTGGTCACCGCTTCTTCATAGGCGCGCTTGGGCACCAGGTTAACCGCGCCACCCACACCACCGGACGGGCCCATGCCATACATCAAGGTACCGGGGCCTTTAAGCACTTCAATGCGCTCGACCATCGAAATCGGCATGCGCGTCAGCGGCACCATGCCGTACAGGCCATTGAACGACACATCATTGGTCGACATGGTGAAACCGCGAATCTGATAGCTATCGCCAAAGCCGCCGTCGCCGTTGGTGTTGCGTACCGAGGCGTCGTTGGCAATTACGTCACCGATGGCGCGCGCCTGCACGGCTTCGATGCCTTGTGCGGTGTAGTTGGTGGTGCTGAACGGGGTGTCCATTACGCTGGCTGTGCCCAACACGCCAAGCTACCGCCGCGGGCGACCAGCCGCCGGCATAAGGCGCAGTCGGGCTGGCTTTGGCGGTGACGGTCACACTGGGCAATACGGCGTTTTCGTTGCTGCCGACGTTGGCGCTGGCAGGTGCCGAGGCGGCATCGCTGGCGGCGGTGGTATCAGCGGCAAAAGCCTGCGATGCGGCCAGTACCGGCGTCATCAGCACCAGGCCGCGCAGGCCGATGCCACCATATTCATCTGAAAAAACGGAATTGCGATGACGCGCTTGCGCCCGGACTTGCCCCATGATTTCAACCCTGATTATTTCGTTTTGATTGGTACGAAATTGTAAACGTTTCCGTTCGCGAAATGGAAGCATTCTCATTCCGATAGTTGGATACATGGCGCAGACAAGCCAGCACCGTTGACCCAGGCGGGCGGCCCGTCCTGCTGTGGGCATGGCAGGTTACGGGCCGCGATGGGGCTTATTGCGCGGTATAAGCGCCGTCCACGGCCACCGATTGGCCGGTCAGATAACGCGCCTTATCCGAGGCCAGCCAGACTATGGTTTCGGCAATTTCTTCCGGCTCGGCCGCGCGCCGCGCCGGGATGGTGGCGAGAAAGCCGTTCTTCATGGCTGATCACGCCCGACAAAGCGATCGAGCATATCGGTCTGTACCGGGCCCGGTGCCACCGCGTTAACGCGCACGCCCAGCGCTGCACCTTCCAGCGCCGCACTACGGGTCAGGCCTTCCACCGCATGTTTGCTGGCCACATACACCGACGCCCCGGCCATACCCACCTGGCCCGCCACCGAAGACAGGTTGACGATGGCGCCCGCGCCTTGCTGTTGCATCACGCGCATTTCGTGTTTGAGCGACAGCAAGGTGCCCAGCACATTGGTTTCAAAGGTGCTGCGATAGTTTTGCTCGGTTTGTTCGGTCAGCGGGCCGCCCTGGCCTTCGACACCCGCATTGTTTACTGCCACATCGATACGACCAAAGCGCGCTACGGCGGCGGCCATCAGCGCCCGTACTTCAGCTTCTTGCGTGACGTCGGCCTGTACAAATTCGGCTTGTGCGCCGAGGGCGCGCAGCTCCGCCGCCAGTGCCTGGCCGGCTTCTGGCGACGGCCGCTGACGACGAGATTGGCGCCCAGTTTGCCAAAGGCCAGGGCGGTGGCGCGGCCGATGCCGGTAAGGGCGCCAGTGATAACAACGGTTTGTTGATTTGCCATGATGTTTGCTCCGTGAGCGTTGGTTTGCGACGGGCTCACTTTGATTGATTCCATGACGTTGAACTAGCCTGCCCGAAGTTGTATAAATCATTCCTTTTCGGAATAAATGAGCGCTTATGGACAAGCTGGCCGCAATCAGGACTTTTGTGCGTGTGGTCGAGGCCGGCAGCTTTTCGGCCGTGGCGGCGCAGTCGGGCGTCACTCAGAGTTCGGTCAGCAAACAGGTGGCCGCGTTGGAACATGCATTGGGTGCGCGTTTGCTCAGCCGCACCACCCGCTCACTGTCATTGACCGAAGAAGGGCAGCGCTACTTTGAAGAAGTACGGCGGCTGGTGCCCGAAATGGACGCTGCTGAAGAATTGCTGCGGCAAGGGGCCGAGCAAGTACGCGGGCTGATTCGCATTGCCGCGCCAGTGGGGTTTGGCCGCCTGAAGCTGATGCCGCTGCTGCAGGCGTTTATGGCGGCGCATCCCGGCGTCAGCGTGGATATCCAGTTGCAGGACGGGTTTATTGATCTGATCGAGCAAGGCATCGATGTCGCGCTGCGCATCGGCGAACTGGCTGATAGCGGTCTGGTGGCGCGCCGTATCGGCACCTCACGCCGCTTGCTGGTTGCGCAGCGCGATTATCTGCGCCAATTGCCGCCCGAGCGTCCCTTGCCGCAGCAACCGGCCGACCTGGCACAACACAATTGCCTGATCTACACCGCGCTGGCCACGCGCAATGTCTGGCGTTTCAGCGCGGGTCCAGGCGCGAACCAGCCACCCGGTACCTTGCAAGCGGTCACCGTGCAGGGCGATCTGCAAACCAATAGCAGCGAGGTGATGCGCTACGCCATCCTTGCCGGCATGGGCATTGCGTACTCACCGGATTGGCTGATCGATGCCGAATTGGGGCGTGGCGAAGTGGTGCAACTGTTGCCGGACTGGCAAGCGCCGCCATCGCCCATCCACCTGGTCAGCCCGCGCGAACGTCGGCATAGCGCCCGGGTGCGCATCCTGGGGGATTTTCTGGCGGCGCGCTTGTTGCAGGATTAAGCGCGCCGCGCCTGTTGCATGGCATGCCCGGTTTGCCTTCAGCCTTTGGTAGCACCAAAGGTCAGCCCCGCCACAAAGTGCCGTTGCATGGCAAAGAACATCAGCACCGAAGGCAGCGCCGCCAGGATGGAACCCGCGCTGACCAGGTTCCATGCCGTGGTCCACTGCCCTTTCAGCGCGGCGACCCCGACGGTGAGTGGGGCGGCTTCGTCGCCCTGGGTCAGACACAGCGCCCAGAAGTAATCGTTCCAGACAAAGGTGAACACCAGGATAGACAGCGCGGCCAGCGCGGGGCGGATCAGCGGCAATACGATGCGGAAAAACACGGTCCATTCGCCCGCGCCTTCAATGCGCGCGGCTTCGACTAATTCGTACGGCAATTGCTTGATGAAATTGCGCAAAAAAACAGAGTGCAAAAGCCGGTCTGAAACGCGATATGAAACAAAATGAGCGCCGGCAAGGTATTGAACAATCCCATGCGCAAGGACAAGTCGCGCACCGGAATCATCAGAATCTGGATCGGCACAAAATTGCCCGCCACAAAGGTGGCAAACAAAGCGGTATTGCCGCGAAAGTTATAAACCGCCAGCGAAAACCCGGCCATTGCCGCCAGGGTAATGGCACCGGCGACGGCGGGTACGGTGATCATTACGCTATTAAAAAAAGTAATGCAGCATGGGCGAGGTGGTCAGTGCCTCGTGATAATTGGCCCATAAGGCAAAGTGTTTGGGCCAGCCCCAATAATTGCCTTCGGTGAGTTCTTCGGTGGAGCGAATGGATGTGACCATCACCGCAATCATCGGCAATAACCAGATCAGCAAAGCAAACGGCAAGGACAGTTTATAAATGCGCCGGTTAAGCGGCTTCCAGTGTTCAATAGGCATGGGGAACATGGTGGGCCTCCGGATCAATGTTCATTGCGCAGCATGCGGCGCAAATGCCAGGCGATATACACCAGCATGATGGCAAACAGCACTACAGCAATGGCCGCAGAGTAGCCAAGGCGGTAATACTTGATGGCCTGGTCGTACATGTAATACGCCAGCACGGTCGAGCTTTCAAACGGGCCGCCACCGCTCATGACCGAGATCAGATCAAAGCTGCGCAATGCGCCAATGATGGTGACGACGATGGCCATAAACGTAGTGGGGCGTAATTGCGGCAGCACCACGTACCACAATAAATTCCAGCCTTTGGCGCCTTCCATGCGCGCGGCTTCAATCTGTTCGGCGTTGATGCTGGTCAGGCCGGTTAAATACAAAATCATGCAATAAGCGGTTTGCGGCCAAAGGGCGGCAAAGACGATGCCAAAGGTGACGTAATGCGGATCGCCCAGCACCGGAATGCCGTGGCCCAGCAACATGGCCAATAAACCAAAGGTGGGGTCGTAAAACCAGCTGAAGATCAGCCCCACCACCACGCCCGACAAAACAAAAGGTGCAAAGAACAGCGATTTGACCAAACGAATGCCGCCGACTTCCTGGTTTAAATACAGCGCAATGGCCAGGCCAGCGGGCGGCGACAGCAAAAAAACAATAACAGCCAGATCAGATTGTTTTTAAGCGCGGTATAAAACGTGGGCGCGTGGATCAGCTCAACGTAATTGGCCAGGCCGACAAATGATTTTTCGGTCATGCATCCCAGTTATAAAAAAAACTGAGCGAAATACTGGTCAGAATCGGGTACAGCACATACACCGCCACCATCAGGCAGGCTGGCGCCAGAAACAACCAGGCGGCGCGACGC